>NZ_CBDTNW010000107.1:0-12275 GCF_965361815.1 Rubneribacter sp. | reverse complement strand
CACCGCCCCGGTTCAACAGAGGCACTTTCCCACGTTTATCACAAAACGTGCCCTATGACATTCCGGAGGGCCGATCCGGCGCGCCGGCGGGCTGCGCGATTTCCGCGACCTGGGGTTTCTCCGGGCGCGAGGGGCGCGGAGGGCGGAAAAGCGGCCTCGCGCGTGCCACAGGGCGCGTTTTGTGACCAACTTGCGGACGGCCCCTCGCCGGATCACCGCCGGCGGGGCCGCGTCAGCGGTGGTTTGGCAGGCAGCGCGCTCCCGCGCCTCCGATGCCGGATTTGGTTGGCGGGGGAGGGGGCCGTTTGTCGGCGGCGGTTTCTTTTGGCGACGCACGCTGCGGCGGCGAGGGTTCCCAGGGCGGCGAGGGTCCCCAAGGCGGCGAGCGCGGCGGCCCTTGCTCCTATCGGGTCGCCGAGGGGCGCGAGGAGCGTCGCGCCGTCGGAGGCGCCGCCGGTGCCCCCGCTCCCGTCAGCGGAAGGCGGCTTGGGGCCGGACTCGGGCGTTGGGTCGGGTTCGGGCGTCGGCTCGGGTCCGGGTTCAGGCGTCGGTTCGGGTTCCGGTTCGGGTTCCGGCTCGGGTTCGGGCCCCGGGCCGGGGTCGGGCTGCGCGTAGCTGTTGTGGAACACCACGCGGTTTCGGAGGGCGTCCTCGCCGGATGGGTACTCCACGACAACGGCCATCCGGTGCCCGCCGTCCGCCGTCTCCTCCTGCACGACGTGCACGACGATGGTCTGCACGCGCGCGTCGTAGGTCATGCCGTCGAGCGTGGCCTGGGTGCCGTCCTCACTGTAGCGTGCGCCTTCGGGGATGATCTGCCGCACCTCGTAGGTGAACGTCTGGCCCGCCAGATCGTCGTCGTGCGCGATCTCGGCCGATCCGAACGTGAACAGCTCGCCTGCGTTGCCCGCCTCGGAAAGCTCGGGCCGCGGCGCGCTCTCGGCGTTGTCGCCTGCGGCCTTGATGCTGAACGTGAACAGCCCGTTTTCCAAAGGCCGCTTCCCGCTTTCGTCGGTGTAGTCCACCGCGCCGTCGAAGGAGGCGAACGCGGAATCCGCGTAGACGTTGCCGAATCGCGCGGCCAGGCCGCCTGCGTTCGCTCCTTCGGCGGGCTTGCCCGCGTCGTCGATGACGGCGGTGAGGGTGGGCGAGGCGGTAAGATGGCCTTGCCCGTCGGAGGTCACGGCCACCGTGAGCGTGTAGAGCGCGCTTGAGTAGTCGATGCCGACGGCCGCGTTGCCGCCCGCGTCCGCGGCTTGCTCGAACAGGACGTACTCGTAGGTGCCCGGCTCGGAGAACGCGATGTCGCCGAACGCCTTCTCCACGGCGCTGCCCGCGGCGACGGCCTTTTGCGCGGCCGCATCGAAGGCGCTCACGGAAACCGTGCTGGACGGCGGCAGCGGCGCGCCCGACGCGAGGGGCGCGCCCTCTGCGTCCACAGCGCGCGCGGTGCGCAGGGAAAACGCGAACTCGTCGCCCTCCTGCCAGTCGCGCCCGAAAAGCACCTTCTGCACGGTGAGGCCGGACAGCACGGCGGCCTTATCGTCGTAGCTGTTCTGGAACGTCGGCTTTCCGCTGACCGCGAACGCGAGCGCGCCCGTGCCGTCAGCGTCGGTGCCCACCACGTCCACGCGGTGCTGGCCGGTGTCGTAGGTCACGCCGCCTGCGGAAAATCCGTTCTCGGCCGTGGCGTTCTCGGGGATGCTCTCGCTCACGATGAACGACCGCCGCACCTCGCCGCCCAGCGGCACGCTCGCGCTCAAGCCGGGGAAGGCGACGGTGCCGTCCGCGGCGTTTCGGGCGACGATTTCCTGCCCGATGGGGGCCTCCGTGGCAGGGTCGATCTCCTGCGCGACGAATGCGAACGAGCCCGCTTCCAGCGCCGCTCCCGCGAGGCTCTTGCGCGCGGTGAGCGCGAAGGTGCCCGATGACGTGCGGTACTCGTTCACGAACGAGATGCCGGGCACGGGCTGGCCGTCCACCCGGTACGCGATGGACGAGACGGACAGCTGCCCGCGCGCGTCCTGCGCGACGGTGACGGTGGCCTCGAAGGCGCGCTCGTCGTAGGCGACGCCCGGCAGGGGTTCGGTGCCGTCGGGCACGTGCTCCCGCACCACATAGGCGTGGGTGCCCGGCTCGCTTATCTGCAGTCCGCGCAGCGTGAAACCGGTGGCCACGCCCGCACTTGCGGCGCGGTTTGCGGCCGTGATGGGGTTGCCGCCCGCATCGAGGGCGGGCGTGGCGCCGTCGGCCTCGTACAGCTGGAACGCGAACTCGCCGGCTGCCTCGTCGCGGCCGCGCAGCACCTCCGTGCCCGCAAGCTCGACGGCGGCGGGCGCGTATTCCTTGCGGTTGGTGAAGGTGGCGACGGCGGTTTCGTCGGCCGCGACGGTTCCTTGCGCGCCGACGGCCTCAACGGCGTACCCTTCGGCCGCAAGGCTTTGCTCGCTTACCGTGTAGGCGGTGTGCGCGGGCAGATTTTTGATGGCGAGCGTGGCAGGGGCGGGCAGCTCTGCGCGTGCGATGCCGTTCTCGAACGCGATGGTCTGCGGGACGGAGGATCCGTCCGGGCCTTCGAGCACGGCCTCGAACGTGCCCGTCAAAGGCGCGCCCTGCCCGTCTTGCGCGGCGATGGAGAACGTAAACGTGCGGCCCGCCGCAGCCTCGGCCTCGGCGGCGTTGCCGGCAACCTGCTTTGTGATGGCAAGGTTGCCAAACGCTTCCTTCACGTTGACGAAGTACACGCCTACGGCGGCATCGGGGACAAGCGTGCCTTCGTGCACGTGCCCCTCCCGCAAGCTGCCGCTCTGATCGCTGCCGGAGTAGATGGCGTAGCCGTCCGCGATGAGGGCCTCCGCGCCAATCTCGGTGACGGTGAACGCGGCGTCGGAATCCAGCCCTTCGATGAGCAGCCCCTCGTTGTGGCGCAGCTCCACCTCGGCGGTGCCCGCGGCGTTGGCTTCTACGTCGAGGTTGCTCGCGGTGCCCGTTGTGCTGTCGTCTGCGGTGCGCGCGCCTGCGTCGGGGCCTTTCGCGGTGTCGGGCGCGTCATTCGCATTCGCGCCGTCGTCTGCGGCGTGCGCGCCGGGGTTGCCTGCGTTCGCGCCGTCGTTCGCATCGGGCCTGTCCGCAGCGCCTGCGTCAGGGTTGTTCGCAGCGCCTGCGTCGGGGTCGTTCGCAGCGCCTGCAGCGCCGCTGTCGCCCGCATCCGCGTTTCCGCCCGCGCCCGCAGCGCCGCCGTCATCCGCGTTCGTGTTCCCGTCCGCAGCTGCCGCGCGGACGAACGTGACGCGTTCGGGCGCGGTGGAGCCGTCGGGCAGGTAGCGCACGGCGTTGAACGTGCGCTCCTGTTCCTCGGGCGCGCTGCCTGCGAACAGGCTCTCCACGTCCACGGCGAAGGTGTAGGCGGCCTGCTTGTCGCCCGCGTTGCCGCCCACGAGCTTTGCGATGCCCAGCGAGCCGGGCTGCTTCACGTTGGTGAAGCGCGCCGCAGCCGGCTCAGGGCCGATCACGCCCTCGGCGTTCTCCCGCTTCACGATGTAGTGGTCGTGTGCGTAGTCGGCCTCCTCGATGGCGTAGCGGGTGCCCTGCAAAAGCTTGCTTGCAAAAAGCGTCTGGCCGCCCTTCAGCGACACGGTGAAGCGCCCCTGCGCATCGAGTACGGCCTGGCCGGGGGCGACGCTGCCGTCCGTGTCGGCCACCGTGTAGTCCACGGTGCCGGAAAGGGGCGCGCCCGCGCCGTCTTCAAGCGTCACGGTGAAGTCGAACGCCTTGTCCGCGTCGGCCTGCGTGCCCGACACCTGCTTGGTAAGGGTGAGCGTGCCATAGAGCCAGCGCGCGTTCGCGAACGCGAGCGCGTCGGACTGCTCAGCCGCCTCGATGCGGCCCGTGCCATCGCTTTCCGCAGCCGCGCCGTTGTTCGTCGTTTTCGAGATGGTCGTCTCGTATCCGTCCGCATCGGTTTCCCGCGCGGCGTAGGCGGTGCCCACCGGCAGTCCGCTTACGGTGACGGACTGACCCGCCGCCAGCGCGATGGGCGTGCCGCCCTCCAGGGCAAGCTCGCCGTTCTCGTCGGCCGTGGCAACGCCGACGGCGCCCGCGCCGCCCGCGTTACCGCTTGCCGCCAGCGTGTAGGAAAAGTCGCCCGAAAGCGGGGCGCCGTCTGTGTCTGTGAGCCTCACCGCGAACGCGAAGGAACGTGCGGGATCGGCGCCGTTGCCCTCCACCTGCTTTGACAGCGTGAGCGTGCCTGCCTGCTTCGTGTTGGTGAACGCCGCCTCGGTGCGCGTATCGGCCGCGATGGAGCCGCTTGCCACGCTGCCGTCTGTGCGCTGGGCGTCGTCGGCGGGCGCGTCGGCGTTCGCGTGCGCCTCGCTGCCCGCGCTGCTGCTTGCGCGCTGGACACCGCCCGCGTTGCCGCCCGCCGCGCCTGCGCTTTCGCCTCCGCCTCCGCTCGCGCTCCCGTCCGCGCCTCCGCCTCCGCTCGTCCCCTCGCCGCCGTCTGCGTTCGCGTTTTCGCTTGCGTGTGCGCTCTCGTCGCCCGCTGCGCCTCCGCTTGCGTTCGCGCTCCCGCCCACATCCGTCCGCACGACAAACGACGGCTTGAAGCCGCTCGCTTCCGCGTCCAGCTCCTCCACGGCGAAGCGGGTGTTCTCGGGCAGGTCGGCCAGCGTGAGGGACTGCCCGCCCATGAGGCTTGCCTGCATGGACCCTTGCGCGTCAAGCGCCAAAAGCCCGCTTTCCGCGCCGCCTTCCCCCCGTGTTGCAACCGAGCCGGAAAGCGGCAAGCCCGCCTCGTCGGTCAGCGTGATGCGGAAGGCGAACTCCCGCGCGCGGTCGGCGGCGGTGACCTGCGACGCCTCTCCTCCCGCCGCCAGCTCCTTTAACACGGTGAGCGAGCCGGTCTTCTGCGCGGGCGCCAGCACGAGCGCGCCGTTGTTGCCGAGGCGCGCCGTGAGCAGCGTGCGGTCGGCCGGTTGGTACTCCAAGACGGAGACGGTTTTCACGTAGGGCGCGGTGGCGGTGGCGTTCGGGCGCTTCGCGTAGTCGGCCAGCACGGCCGACGCGTTGAACTTCGGCGTGCCCGCCAGCACGAAGTAGCTTCCCTGCGCGTCGGCGTGGAAATGGCGCGCCAGATCGTCGCCGGAAAACGGCACCTCGTAGGGGTAGAACGCGCGCATGGCCGCGGCGGGCGCGCCCGCCGTGCTGGACAACCCGCTTGCCGTGTAGTACGTGGCGGGGAAGTAGTAGGTCGCGCCCGTTTGCGGCGTCGAGGTCAGCGGCTCAAGCTGGCTTTCGGCGGGATGCCCGTCGGCGGGGGCCGCTTCGCCGGGCTTCAGCCGGTACAGCGGCGTGTCCTTCGTGAACGTGTAGTAGGAGTTCGCAACGTTCACCAGCGAGTTCATGGTCGATTCGGCCACGATGCCGCCCGCGCCCCCGCTTCCGCCCGCGCCGCCTTCGCGGAACGCGCCCGCGTACAGCACGAAGTTCCCGGAGGCGTCGGTGGGCGCGTCGTCGCCCAGCACCGCGCGCAGCTCTTCAGTGCTCACCTCCTCGCCCGCAGCCAGCCGGTCGGCAAGCGCGGCCACGTCGGCGCGCGGGCCCACCTCGTACACGAGGCGCAGCGGGTAGGTGGCAAGCGCGTTCTCGTCAAGCTCCATCTCCGCCCCTCCGTCGGCGCGCTCGGTCACGAACGCCTCGCGCGCGGGGATGCTGTCGGGCGGGATGCTGAACAACACGCGCTGGCCGCCGTCGTCAAGGCTCGTCTCCACCATGACCATGAAGTCGTATAAGGGCACGTCCGATCCGGTGTACTGGTTCTCCAGGTTCCCAATGTAGAAGAAGGTTTGGCACACGGCCGCCGCCCCGGTCGCGCGGGCGGCCTCGAGGCGCTGCCGCGTGGTGGCGTCCACGCCTTCGGCTGTCTGCCACTTCCCGGTTTCCGCTGCGGCCAGCTCCTCGTCTCCGGCGAATCGGTACGCCGCGCCTTCGCCCGCCGTCAATTGGTGGTCGGCGTCCACGTAGTAGGCCGCGTAGTTGGAGAAGCTTCCGTCGGCCGACCACGCCGTCTGCCCCGCATCGGCCGCATCGGAGATGAGCGAGTACGCCGACCACCAGTCCATGCCGTAGCGCAGCTGCAAAAACGAGAGCACCTGCGAAAGCTGCTCGTTGGCCTCGAGGTCCCATGGGCTGGCGAGCGCGGTCACGGCCGCCTGGGCGGCCTTCGAGCCGTCGAGCAGCCGCCCGTTAAACAAGATGCCCTCCACACGCTTCACGTCCATGAACGCGCCCAGGTCGTCCTCCATGTTGAAGCGGTCGGCAGGGTCTTCGGGCGCCGCGGCGTTCTGGTTGACGGGGGAGTGGTACTCGATGCCAAGGACGACGTCGACGGCTGCGGCGAAGGCGCCGGCGAGCGCGGAGGCGTCAAGCGCGGAAAACGAACGGTCCACGGCGCGCAGCGCGTAGTCGTCCTGTGCGCTGACCAGCCCGTTCATCGGATGAGGGAAGACGACGTCGCGCTCGCGCAAACCGCCCGGCCCCGCGGAGAGAAGCGGCAGAGCGACGCTTTCCTCGCCCCGGGCGGCGGCCTCGGCGTAAAGCGCGCGGGCCTCCTCGATGTTCTCCCGCAAATCCACGGTCGCGCCGCCTGCGGTTGCGGGCAGCTCCATGGACGCCTGCACGCCGGCCGTCTCCAGCACGTAGGCGTCGATGCCCGACGTGCGAAATCCCACGGTGCAAAACTCCAGGGCCTGGCCGGAAGGCCGGTAGGCGTCGTTCACGCGCGCGGTTTCGTTTTGCATGGTCAGCAGCTCGGCCAGCGCTGTGTCGGTTCCGGAGCCTGTGTAGTGCAGGTCGCTGGGAAACGCGCCCAAAAACCCGTTCGCCTCGGGATCGTCGGCGGAGAACGGGGGAGGGTCGGCGATGTCCGTGTTGGCCGTGGGCGGGGTGGAGGTGCCCATGAACACAAGCTCGGGTGCGCGCGGGCTGTCGGCGCTGGAAAGCGCGGCGGCCTGCTCCAGCATGTCGCCGGCCGCGTGGAGGCCCCGCTGGGGGTAGGAGTAGTTGTCGAAGCGCCCGTTTGCGGTTGCCGCGCTCCCGTCCCGGGCAGTGGCAACCGCGGCCAGCCCGCTGCCGCCGCCGGGCAGGCTGCGGGAGAACGCCACATAGCGGCCCTGGTCGTCTGGCTCGTAGGAGGCAAGCGGCAGCATGACCACAGCGTCAAGGCTGTAGCCGATCACGGCCACGCGGTTCTCGCCGTTTTTCGCGGGCGTGCCCATGAGGCGGCCGATGGCGGCGTTGAGCGCGTCGGCAAGGTACTCGGCGTAGGCACGCCCGTCGTAGGTGAACGTGCCGAGCGTGGCGTTCAGGCTGATCACAAACACGGTGTCGTGTGGGTCAACCTGCTCGGCGCGCACGGTGGAGGCGGCCGACATGGTGGAGAGGCCCACGAGGAAGTCCTGGTCGGGGTTGTCGAGCGCGACGTTCGGGATGCCCGCCGCCTCGGCGTCGGCGGCGCTTGCGTACACCGACTTGTCCACCCACAGGCGCCCGGACTCCTCCGTGGAGTAGGAGGGCCCGCCTGCGGCGTCCTGCAGGTCGAAAAGGTCCGCCCAGTCACCGGCGGTGGAGGGGTCGGCCGTCTTGGCAAGGGGCCGGGCGGCTTTGACGGCGCCGTCGGGCGTGCCCGCGTCGGCCGTCGGCGCCGCCAGCGCGGCGGCGGGAAGGATCGTGGCCGCCAGCAGCGCGGCGCAGGCGGCGCGCGCTATCTTCGCAAGGGGAGTTCTCATGGTGCCTCGATTCAGCGGCCCTTCAGGGGCGCGGCAAGGGAAGGGTTTCGACCAGTGTAGCAAGCGTTTCGCTGCGGGTTCGTTTCCGAAACCGTCCCGACACCTCGCGTTGCGCAACCGTTGCCCTTGCCGCCGTCTGGCCTGATGCGCCGCCCGCCCGCGCCCGCGCATGTCGTCCGCCCGGCCGCGCCCGCACCCGCCGCCCCGCCCGGTCGTTCGCGCCGCCCGCCCGCACCCGCCGCCCCGCCCGCACCGTCCGCGCCCGCGCATGTTGTCCGCCCACCCGCGCCCTCCGTCTGCCCGCCCGGCGCCTTCCGCCCCTTCTCCGACGTCCCGGATATCCGCGGCGCGCGCAGCGGATTTTGCGTTACCATATCCTCGGACGAGAAGGGAGACGGCCCCCTATGAAGGACAAGCATGGTCGAACCATCGACTATCTGAGGATATCGCTGACGGATCGATGCAATTTCCGATGCATCTACTGCATGCCGGAAGAGGGCGTGGAATCGCTTCGGCACGAGGACGTTCTGCGCATCGAGGAGATAGAGCGCGTGGTGCGCGTGGCCGCCGGCATGGGCGTGAGAAGCGTGCGGCTCACGGGCGGCGAGCCGCTTGTGCGCAAGGGCGTGGTGGACCTCGTGCGCGCCGTGGCTGCGACGCCGGGCATCCGCAACGTGTCCATGACCACCAACGGCGTGCTGCTGCCGCAGATGGCCGACGAGCTCAAGCGAGCCGGCCTTTCGCGTGTGAACATCTCGCTCGACACCCTCGATCCCGCGCAGTTCCGGCAGATCACGCGGCGCGGGGAGCTTTCGCAGACGCTCGCGGGCATGGAGGCGGCGCTTGCGGCGGGGTTCAACCCGGTGAAGGTCAACGCGGTGGTGGTGCGCCGTCTGGAGCAGGACGTGCTGGCGTTCGCGAAGCTCTCCATCGACCGCCCGCTGCACGTGCGGTTCATCGAGTACATGCCGGTGGGGGAGAGCGCGGGGCTTGACGGATGCGGCTGGGGTCCGGAGGACGTGGTGCCCAGCGAGGAGCTGCTCGGCATCGTGAACGAGCGGGCCCGCGAGCAGGGGCTGCCCGAGCTTGTGCCCGCCGGCGACGACCGCCCGATCGGCTGGGGACCGGCGCGGTACTTCGAGTTTCCCGGTGCGCAGGGCACGGTGGGTTTTATCAGCCCGCTGTCGCGTCATTTCTGCGGCGAGTGCAACCGCCTGCGCCTCACTGCCGACGGCAAGCTGCGCCCGTGTTTGTTCTCCGATGACGAGTACGACGTGCGCGCGGCGCTGCGCGGGGCTTCGGGCGAAGAGGCGGACGCGGCCGTGCGCGCCGTGTTCGCCGAAGCGCTGGGCGCCAAGCCGGACGATCATCACGACAAAGTGGGAACCGAGCGCGGCATGTCCCAGATCGGAGGATAGCGGCTTCGGCGGTCCGCCGGCTGCCAAAGCCGCCCGACGCTGCGGACGGCTGCCAGTTTTCCATCGTTGGAAAGGAAAGACATCATGACCGACCAGCTTACGCATATCGACGAGAAGGGGGACGTGCGCATGGTGGACGTGTCGGCCAAACCCGACACAGAGCGCGTCGCCGTGGCGGAGGGTTTCATCTCCATGAAGCCCGAGACGCTTGCGCTCATCGTTGACGGCACCGCCGCGAAAGGCGACGTGCTGGCTTGCGCGCGCGTGGCCGGCGTGATGGCGGCCAAGCGCACAAGCGACCTCATCCCCATGTGCCATCCGCTCAACATCACCAAGGCCAAGGTGGACTGCGCGCCTGCGGCCGCAGGTGCGCGCGCGGACGGCCGCGTGGGCGTTCACGTGACGGTCACCTGCGGCGTCACCGGCAAGACGGGCATAGAGATGGAGGCCCTCACCGCCGCGAGCGTGGCGTGCCTTACGATCTACGACATGTGCAAAGCGGTCGATCGCGGCATGGAGATCACCGACGTGCGCCTGCTCAAGAAGGACGGCGGCAAGACCGGCCTCTGGCAGCGCCAGCCCTGACGTCGCCGGCCCCTGCAGCGCCGCCGCCCTCCGCCGAACCGCCGGCGGCAGGGTCCGTGCCAACGCTGACGGGGGGCGGATGCGGCCGACTCCCCGTGTCGGAGGCGGTTTGACGGAAGGCCCCCTGCCCGTTGCCGATCCCTTATCTGCTTTGGCGCGCTACTCCGTGTCCACCACGATGGCCGCGTCGCGGTAGAGCGCGGCCATGAGCTGGTGGCGGCTCGACACGCCCAGCTTGTGATAGACGCTCTTCACGTGCTTTTTCACCGTGTTCTCCGAAATGAACAGCCGAAGGCCTATCTGCTGGTTGCTCATCCCCTCGGCAATAAGCGCGACGATCTCCTGCTCGCGTTCGGTAAGCTCGGGCCGCCCCGCCGCAGGCCGCCCCGTCGCGTCGCGGCGCAACCCTCCCGGGTGCGCGCGGGCGAGCAGGGCCGACAGATGGCGGTTCAGCACGGCCAGGCATTCCAGCTCGTCCTCGGCGAAGTCGGCCGCGTCCCGCTCGCGGAACAGCGTGACCGATCCGTAGATCGTCCCGTTCGCCACCTGGGTGCTTCCCATGCTGAAATGGATGTTCATCGGCCGCATCCATTCCCGGTACAGCACCGACCTCTCGCGCGCCTCGTCGCTCACGAGCGTGGAGTCGCGGTACACCACGGGTTCGTCGCCCGAGAACAGCCAGGCCACGTAGTCGACGGGCTCGTAGGTGCGGTAGTAGCTCAGAAGCTCGTCGTCGGTCATGTCCACCGACACCGGATCGAAGAACACGTAGCGGCCGCTTTCGCTGCAGTCGCACAGGTCGAAGAACCCTTTCGCGTAGGGAACAAGCTCCTTGAAGCCGGCCATGAAGCGTTTTCGCAGCTCGAAAACGTCGTTTATCGCGTACAGATCGAACAGGAGGTCGTCGATCCTCCTCCATGCGCCATCGCTCAGCTCAACCATAGGCCAGCCGCCCTCCCTTGTCGAAGCTTTGCCGCGACCGGCTCCATTGTACCGTAAACAGCCTGCCTTTTCGGGTACCTCCGGGGTACCTGAAAGGGTACCTTCGGGGTACCTGGAAGGGCGCTCTGGCGCGCACGGGTGATCTTCCAGCGCCCCGCCTGCGGGTACTGACCTGCCGCGCCGCATGAGCGTACGATGCGGCCATGAGGCCAGACGAACCGATCTGGGCCAACCGACCGTAAGGAGCGCATCATGAGGATCATCACCGACAGCACGCCCAAAAAAGACGGTTTCCGCATGCCCGCGGAGTTCGAGCCGCGCAAGCAGGACTTCCTCATCTGGCCCGAGCGCCAAGACACCTGGCGCAACGGCGGCAAGCCCGCCCAGGCCGTGCTCGTGGAAGTGGCGAAGGAGATCGTCAAGCACGAGCCGCTCACGGTGTTCTGCTCCGCGTCCCAGTACGAGAACGCCCGCGCCCGCCTGCCGCACGAGGTGCGCGTGGTGGAGATGACCATCGACGACGCGTGGGCACAGGACAAAGGCCCGTTCTACGTCATCAACGACAAGGGCGAGATGCGTGGCGTGACCTGGGGATGGAACGCGTACGGCGGGTTTGAGGGGGGTCTGTACTTCCCGTGGAAGCGCGACCAGGAGTTCGCCACGAAGCTGCTCGACCTCGAGAACTACGACGCCTACGACGCAACGAACATGGTGTTCGAGGGCGGCGCCATGCAGATCGACGGCGAGGGCACCCTCATCGTCACCGAGAACAGCGTGCTCAATCACAACCGCAACCCGCACCTCACCAAAGAAGAGGTGGAGAACTACTTCAAGGAGTACATGAACCTCGAGAAGGTCATCTGGCTTGAGGACGGCATGGCCTTCGACGAGACGGACGGCCATATCGACGACGTGTGTTTCTTCGTGCGCCCCGGCGTGATCGCGCTGTCGTGGACCGACGACGAGTCCAATCCGCAATACCCCAACCTCAAGGCCGCCTACGACGTGCTGTCCGAGGCCACCGACGCCAAGGGCCGCAAGCTTGAGATCCACAAGATTCCCATCCCCGAGATCATGCACATCTCCGAGGAGGAGAGCGCGGGCGTGGACATCTGCAAGGACGCCGCCTCGCGCGAGGGCGGGCTTCCGCTGGCCGTCACGTACATCAACAGCTACTTCGTGAACGGCGGGCTTCTGGTGCCCCAGTTCGGCGACCCGATGGACCAGGTGGCATGCGATATGTTCGCCGAGCTCATGCCCGAGCGCGAGATCATCAAGATCTACACGCGCGAGTGGTCGCTGTGCGGCGGCAACATCCACTGCATGGCGCTGCAGCAGCCCGACGCGGCGGCCATCGCCGCCAAGGCGTAACTTTGCGTTTCCGACATCGTCCGCATTCGGAGGCAGGCTGCGGGATCGCGGTCTGCCTCCTTGAAGCCAAGGAGGCTCCATGGCTGCGAAAGACTTCATCGACACCAACGACTTCACCAAGGAGGAGCTGCTCGACATGGTGGAGCTGGCCCGCTCCATGAAGGCGATGATC
>NZ_CBDTNW010000106.1:0-27504 GCF_965361815.1 Rubneribacter sp. | reverse complement strand
GTGTGCCGACCATATCCCACGCTTTTGACAGCATGCGCTGGCCGCTTGCGAGCTTCACTTCGGATGATGTCTGCATTGCAGGAGCATGTTCGAAGTGGAGTGGACGTGTAGTGGATGTGGAACCCGCAAGCACCCTTGCTTTCAAGCCGCATTTCGGATGGGTCGGACATGTGGAGCTGGGATCTTAACTGATGAAGTACGTTCAGATAAATGCATATGGCTATGGATCAACTGGCAGTATAATGCGCAACATCCATAAAGAGCGTCTTCGGGATGGTGACGAGTCCTACATTGCATGGGCTCGCGGTCCTGCATCGCAGGAGTCGAATGAATATCGTTTCGGAACCAAGTTCGACGTATATATGCATGTAGGGCTGCATCGGTTGTTCGGCATGGGTGGCTTCATGGGATCGAAGCGAGCAACCGAGCAATTGGTTTCCTGGTTGGAGGGCATCGACCCTGACGTGGTACACCTGCACAATCTGCATGGATATACGATTCATCTCCCTGTCCTGTTTGACTTTCTAAAACGAGCAGGAAAGCAGGTGGTTTGGACACTGCATGATTGCTGGGCGTTTACGGGGCATTGCGGGCACTTTTCCCATGCCCGCTGCTCTCAATGGAAGATGCGTTGTGGGGCGAGTTGTGTTTGTCCTCAAGCTCACGAGAATCCAAAGACATTAGCCGGCACATGGGCTGTGAGACGTTCTTTCGACATTAAGAGGGATCTGTTTACATCATTGCACGATGTTGAAATCATAGTCCCATCGCAATGGCTCGCTCATCTGGTGAGTCAATCGTATTTATCAAAATACCCTATTCAAGTGGTACCGCATAAAGTTGACAGCAACGTGTTTAAGGCAACTCAGAGTGGTTTTCGGGAACAGTATGGGCTTGAAGGAAAGGTAATTATTTTGGGGGTTGCTTCCCCATGGAGTAGGCATAAGGGATTGGAACGATTCGTCTCTCTATCAAACCTTCTGGATGAAAGGTTTGCGATCGTTCTAGTTGGCCTGACCGACAAGCAACAATCATACGTTCAAAAATCGTGCAACTCCCAGGTGGCAATAGTTTCGCTATCTTCTGTGTCAGAGGCGAGCAAACTCGCTCAGATTTATTCTGCGTCGGATTATTACTGGAATGCCAGTACTGAAGAAACGTTCGGGATGACTACTTTGGAAGCTGTTTCCTGCGGTGCGTTCTCTATCGTGTGCGAAGGAACGCCTGGCGAAGAGATTATCAGCGCAGAAACGGGCGTTGCTCTTCCGGCGAACGCAAGTGCCGTGGCTGAGTATGTGCTTAAAAATCAGGCACCCCGGAAGGAATACGTATGATAATCGACATAGGGTCACCTTTTGTTGTCATCGCGGGAGTGCTTTTGGCATTGGGATGGGCTCGTTGTCGCAAAGGTAACGATTTAGTAGTTCTTCTTTTTTCGATTGTTTGCATTCTCGACATGAATATGATTTCGGCACCTCTTGCCGTGGTCAATGGTCAAGAGATTTCTTGCTCCGACGTGGCGTTGGTGCTATTTTTTATATTTGCATTTGCGCTTGCCGTCAAGAATCGTGCGCTCATAAGTAGACGCATGCTTGTATCGGCGCTTGCCATTTCCACAATACTATTACTCTCTCTCTTGGTTAATTTTTTCCATCCGTATGAGGGGAGTATTGTAGCTTCGGGTGTATCATGGGATTTGTTTGTGCAGGGCATGGTTCTTCAGTCAGATCAAGAGATTGGTGGAAGAAATTTATTCGTATTTCTCCGTTACGTGCTTTTTGTATTTTCGGGGGTGCTCACCGTTTCCTTATTTGGGGGCAATGACTTTATTCGGGTTGGACGCTATATATTAATTGCGGGTAAAATACACATAGGTTATGCCGTATTTGAGTTAGGTATGAAAGTTCTCTTTGAATCAAGCATAGCTTCTCAGTTCACTTCATTCTTGTTTGCGGATAGTCATATATACACCTCTTATTTTCAACGAGAATCTCTTGTTGCGTTGTGGGGCATTACGCGGGAGCCGTCACATTTTGTTCTTGCTCTTGGCTGGTTTGTGATTGTATTTACCCTGCTCAAAATGACTGGAAATGCATCTCGGGATAAGATTGCGTGGCCAATAATGGCCATTGTCCTTATGTGTCTTTCTGCAGCATCTTCGATCGTGGTCCTACTGCCTGCTCTTGTGTTTTTTATATTGGCTATAAATCAAATACGGCGAGATGGTCGAGTGCATTTACTTTCTGCTGCTGTTGGTATTTTAATTCTGTTCGCGGGTTTTTATTTTGTCGCTGAAGCGGGAATTGTGCAAGCGTTGCCATATTTTGGAAAAGCAACAGGTGTCCTCGAATCTTTGGGAGACGCCTTCCGTGGCAACTATTTTGCTTTGCGCACTGTTGAGGGATCGCCCCGTTTGATTAGTGTCGTGGAATCCATTCGAGTTTGGATGGATGTACCGCTTTGTGGCATTGGCGTCGGGTCTATGAATCCATTTAGTGGCGTATTTGCGCAATTGGTAAATACAGGAATACTGGGGTTCTGTTCATGGTTAGTGTATTTACGCTCCCTTCAAGGAAAGAATCCTGCTAAATATTCGTACCTACTTCTTATGTTCGTTGTAATAGGGATGACGGCATTTTTAGGGCAAGAAGGCTCTATGTATTCGTTCTCTTTTTTGCTGGTAGCTCCACTGATCTCTTATTGTTTGGGATCGCTTTCTGTTGAAGACCGCATATCAGGAATCGAATTTTCGCGCAGAGATGATCCAAGACTTCTCGGTGTACATAAAAGAAAAACCAAGAGTCATTCAAAGTGGTATTTGGCGGAAGGAGTGAGTTAGAAATGAAAATACTTTACGTGGCTACAGCGTATGCGGGGCTCGATTCCCTTTTGTTTGAAAGGGCTTATCGTATTGACGGGCTACCTCCCCAAACAAAAGTTTTGAGGGCATTTATTGAAAGGGGAGACGAAGTTGAGATGCTTATCCATGTCGATGGTCAGAAACGACCTCTTTCTATTGCGTGCGATTGGCTAAAAAAGGCTCAATCTATCCAAGTGATTTTTCGAGGTGACAAGGTGTGGGACAAGCTTCTATTTATCAGATCTATGGACAAAATCGTGAAGACTTCCCTCAAGGAGAAAGAATTCAATTTTGTCTATCTGGTTGGTGATGCTTGTGTTAACGGCGCCAAGTATGCGCATCGGGCAGGCGTGCCGTGTGGGCAACGGTTATTCGGTAGTTATGTGAAATGGATGCTTGCACAGCATAGTAAAATCTGGTGTGTGTTGTTTCATTATCCGCGTGTTGCTCCCTTTTTTACGAAAAAAAGTTTTCTCCTTATGACTAAAGATGGATCGGATTTCGAGGGTACCTTACAGAGACTCGGCATCGAACAACCTTTCTATGATGCATATGAATGGACGAATGGGGTATGTTTTCCAAGCAAAGATGAGGAGTCTTTGCAGATGCAAGATTGTCCTAAAACATACTTGTTCTGCGGATCGCGTTTGGAACGTATCAAAGGGCAAAAAACTTGTATAGAGGTATTAAGGTTATTGCATGAACGAGGGTATCAAGACATTCATCTCGTTCTTGCTGGCAGGGTAAGCGAACCTGGATTTGATGATGAATTGCGTGAGGATGCAAAGCGCTACAATTTAGAAAGCAAAGTGCATTTTCTTGGCTCTGTGCCGCAGCATCAAGTATGGCTTTGGGCGAAAAACGCTTTAGCAACTCTCGCTTTCAATTCGTATTCTAATCGGGGTAATGCAACTATAGAAGCATTAGCTGTTGGTGCTGTGGTGATCGTACCAAAGACTGATATATGGATGGACGATTTAGTGATAGATGAAAAAACTGGTTTTCGAGTGGAGGGCGCCCTTGATGCGGCAGATCGCATCGAGCGCATTATGAAAAACCCCGAGTATTCTGCATCTATTCGGCAGAACGCACAAGAGCAGACGCGAAAGATCATACCCTCTTGGGAACAACGTATCAAAATGGAACTCGATCTTGTTGATTCGTACGTGTTTCCGGAAAAAAGAGAACTACGTGCTGATTTCCCAAAACTGAGATAGAGAGTAATTTGGACTGTGGTCTAATACGCAGCAAGAGTCACATGAGAGGAACTTTGAAAAATGAATAGCGAAACTATCAAACAAAAAATCTCCGCCCATACCCTTGTATGCGGCACGATTGGCCTTGGATATGTAGGGTTGCCCTTGGCGGTAGAAAAAGCCAAGGCGGGGTTTCGAACTATTGGTTTTGATGTGCAGGCCGAAAAAGTGGACATGGTCAATCGCGGCGAGAACTACATAGGGGATGTAGTGCAAGAAGACCTTACAGCGCTTGTCGAGTGCGGCATGCTCGAAGCTACGACCGATTTCTCACGTGTTACCGAGTGTGACTTTGTAGCCATCTGTGTTCCCACCCCTCTTGATGCGCACCAACAGCCCGACACCTCCTACATGGAAATCTCAGCGTGTGAAGTGGCACCGTATCTTAAAGAAGGTGCTATGGTGGTGTTGGAGTCCACCACCTATCCCGGCACTACCGAAGAGCTTATCAAGCCTATCCTGGAGGCAGGTTCTAGTATGAAATGCGGTGAGGGTTTCTACCTTGGTTTTAGTCCCGAGCGGGTAGATCCTGGCAACCTCATCTACAAGACAAAAAACACCCCCAAGGTGGTAGGAGCCATTGGGGAAGAAGCACTAGACCTTATAGCGTCGGTCTATGAAGCGGTGCTCGAAGGAGGAGTCACGCGGGTGTCTTCTCCTGCGGTAGCCGAGATGGAAAAAATCCTTGAGAATACCTACAGAAACGTCAATATTGGACTGGTAAATGAAATGGCTATGCTGTGTGATCGCATGGGTATTGATGTATGGGAAGTCATTGATGCGGCTAAAACCAAGCCTTACGGGTTTACCGCCTTCTACCCAGGCCCTGGCCTTGGGGGGCACTGTATTCCCCTTGACCCTTACTATCTTTCCTGGAAAGCGCGTGAGTATGGCTTTCATACCTCGATGATAGAGGCATCCATGACAGTAAACGACGGCATGCCCGAGTGGGTAGCTTCTCGCGTGGCGCGTATTCTTAACCGCGAGGGAAAAGCTGTGAAGGATTCGCGGGTGCTTGTCTTAGGTGTGGCCTACAAGCAAGACATTGATGACTATAGGGAAAGTCCTGCGCTGCGGGTAATTGAGCGGCTTGAGGTACGAGGAGCGCGCGTGAGCTACTTTGACCCATGGGTGCCGCGATACTGTTACAAAGGCACAGAAAACCATTCTCTTCCACACCTTACGGCCGAGGCAATTGCTTCGGCCGATATTGTTTTGGTCACTTGTGCTCACACCAACGTTGATTACGCACTTGTACAACGCCACGCCAAAGCCATTCTTGACACAAAGAATGCCATGAAAGATGTCTTTCCTTGCGACAACATCGAGGTGCTCTAAATGGGTCGTAAAGTAAACATTCTCACGGTGGTGGGGGCGCGGCCGCAGTTCATTAAAGCATCTGTTTTGTCGAGGTCATTTGCTGGTATGGCGGGCATTGAGGAATCCATCGTTCATACCGGTCAGCACTTTGATCGCAACATGTCTGATCTGTTTTTTGAGGAACTGGGAATACCGGATCCTGATGTGAATCTAGGGATTTCAGGCGGAAGCCATGCAGAGATGACTGCGCGGATGCTTGTTGCGCTTGAGCGCGTTATGAGAGAGCGGAGTCCTGATATGGTGCTCGTGTACGGGGATACTAACTCAACGTTGGCGGCTTCTCTTGCCGCTGCCAAGCTGCATATGCCCTTGTGCCACGCAGAAGCGGGGTTTCGCACCCACTGCCGTACGAACCCCGAGGAGGTGAACAGGATATGTACCGATCACCTTGCCTCCCTTAATTTCGCGCCTACGCCACAGAGTATAGATAATCTGATTGCTGAGGGATTGGGAGAGGTCTCTTCGTTTACAGGGGATCTTATGTATGACGCTTTTCAGCACGCGCGCAGTAATGCCGGATATAAAAAGGTGACACTCGCCAAGTTTGACGGGGCTGAGATTGTTGTGCCTACCCGATATGTTTATCTTACCTGCCATCGCGAGGAGAACGACTCAGATGCGACGTTGTGTGAGGTTGTGACGGCTGCCAATAGGTTCGATGTTCCTGTGATCTATCCTGTGCATCCGCGCGTAAGAGATAAAGTATCTCGTTTAGTAGAAGAGCTGAGCGCGAATAATGTACTGCTCGTTCGGCCGGTTGGCTATTTTGAAAGTGTCAGCCTGACAGCAGGCGCCGATTTGGTGGTCACGGATTCAGGCGGTTTACAGCGCGAGGCGTTTTATGCCCAAGTGAAGTGCGTAACGCTTTTGCCTTTCCCAAGCGCCGATGAGACACTACGCGATGATCGCAATACTCTTGTTTCTCAGGTTACTGCAGAAAAAATTTTAGAAGCGGCTCGCGTTGAACAGACCGTGAATCCCTCGTATAGGCCCTTTGGGCAAGGAGATGCTGCAGAAAAGATGGTGGAGCGTATTGTTGAATTTTTCGAGAGAGGGGAGTAGAAGTAGCCATGAACTACGCACTCATCGGCTGTGGTCGCATCGCGGTCAACCACGTAAAAGCCGCTACGAGCAACAATTTCAATATCGTGGCGTTTTGTGACATCGACTCTTCTAAATTCGATATCATGCTGAACAAAGCCGATTGCGGTAACTTCCCGCAAACCGCTCGCTATACCGACTATCGCCGTATGCTTGCTGATCATCCCGAGATCGAACTTGTCTCCATTGCCACAGAAAGCGGAAGCCACGCAGCTATCGCGCTTGACTGCATTGAAGCGGGCAAACACGTGATCATCGAAAAACCCATCGCGCTTTCTATGGCTGATGCGGATGGGATTGTGCGCCGGGCCGCTGAAGCAGACGTGAGAGTTGCGGCGTGTCATCAAAACCGCTTCAACCCAGCGGTGGTTCAAACCAGAAAGGCGCTAGAGAGTGGCCGGTTTGGGCGCATGAGCCACGGATCTATCTGCGTGCGGTGGAATCGCAACAAAGGTTACTACGATCAAGCTCCTTGGCGTGGCACTTGGGCAGAGGATGGCGGGTGTCTGATGAACCAATGCATCCATGGCATCGACCTTTTGCGTTGGATGATGGGAGGCAAGATCTCTTCTGTATACGCCCAAACGCGCCAGTGTTTTCACAACTATTTGGAAGCAGAAGACGTTGGGGTGGCGGTTCTGTCGTTTGAGGATGGGTCTGTCGGTCTTATTGAGGGTACGGTAAATGTTTACCCTAAAAACCTTGAAGAGACACTATGTCTGTTTGGGGAGAGAGGTACGGTGAAGGTTGGCGGCACCTCCACCAACGAGATTGCGGTATGGGATTTTGCCGATACGCGTGAGGAAGATACCCAGATTCGCACCTTACGTGAAGTCACATCAAACGTCTATGGCAACGGACACACTGCACTCTTTGCCGATATGGCAGAGGCAATCCGTGAGAGTCGCGCACCTGCGGTGGATGCGCGTGCAGGCCGAGACGCCTTAGAAGTCGTGCTTGCCATCTATAAAAGCCAAAAGACGGGTATGCCGGTAGAACTTCCTTTACAAAAGTTCGCAAGTACCGATATGGAGGGGGAGTTTTAGATGCGCTGTGTGCTGTTCACCAAACCCAAGCCAGTCACACTTTCTCTACTCAAACACATGGTTGAGTCGGGAGACGAGGTGGAGGCGGTCATCTTGTACGGTGCTGAGCGCTACATAGATACTCCGCTTGTGGCCTATGCGCGCGAACATGCGGTACCTATTGTGGACTTTGTCGTGTGCGATGAGTTTTTTGACCGCTTTTCCGTGCGTGAATTAGATGCAATCTGGTGTTGTACTTTCCCAAGACTTATACGTGAGGAATGGATAGGCAAAGCGGATGTGGCTGTAAATTTTCACGGTGCACCTTTGCCAGAGTATCGCGGTGTGTTTGCTTACAACTTTGCTATCTTAAACGGTGATGATGTATTCGGAGTTACGGCGCATCTGATGAACGGGTCGTTTGATACAGGTGACATTGTGGAGGTGGAGCGCTTTTCTTACGATTGCGCGAGTGGCAGTGTCGCCGAATTGGTGGCATTGTCCGACGAGCATATACTGGCCCTTTTCAGGCGCGTGCACGAACAACTCAAACAAAATGGGTGTTTGACAGCCGTGCCACAAGACCTCTCGTGTGGACACTACTACAGCCGCGATGATTTCGAGGAAGCAAAGCGGATACCGCCAGGTGCCTCTGCTGCGGACGTTGAGCGCAGAATCCGCGCGTTTTGGTACCCGCCGTATGAGGGAGCCTATAGAGAGGTGGAAGGGGAGCGCTTTTATCCGGTGACAAGGGAGATTCTTCGTGAGCTTGGACAGTAGAACCCCTGTATTGCATGGAATGCGTGATGAGGCCCTTGTGCGCAAGGATCGCTATGAGCAGTTTTGCGAGCGTGTGTATGTGCCTCTCTATTCCAAGCCCTGGTGGATGGATGCGGTATGTGGGTCAGAGAACTGGGACGTGTGGCTTTATGAAGAGGGCGGGCACATTGCAGCGGCTATGCCCTACTATCTGGAGGAGCGAAAGTATGGACTCTACATTACCAAGCCGCCTCTCACCCAGAACAATGGCATTGTGTTTGATCATCCCGTGGGTGCCGGCATTGTGGCGCGCGCGAAGTTTGAGGAGAAGGTTGTACGTGCTGCGATGGCGCACGTTGACTCGCTTGGTCTTGCGGTCTATGAACAGCAGTTTCCAACAAGCTATATCACTTGGCTTCCGCACTCGTGGTGTGGGTGTGCGGCTCTGCCGCGCTACACTTATGTGATTAAAGACACTTCTGACCTTGATTCAGTGTGGCAGGGTATGTCGTCGAGCTATCGGAAAAACGTGAAGAAAGGGCGGCGCAATCTCGCTTCTGTAGGTGAGCTTGATCGGGAGCGTTTTTGGATAGAGCACGCAAAGGTGTTTGAGCGCCAAAACCTCCCTGTTCCGTTTTCCCGCACGATGTGGACGCGTTTGTTTGACGCAGCATATGCAGCTCAGTCTGGGCGAGCTTTGTGCGCTGTAACAGGTGACGGGCAAGTGGCAAGCGTGCTGTTTTTGGTATGGGACGAGAGACGCATGTATCACCTTCTTGGTGGCACGATGCCAGGCTTTAGCGGACTCGAGACTTACAACGCGCTTACGTGGACAGGAATTGAACTTGCTCACGAAAAAGGTCTCGCTTACGACTTCGAAGGCTCAATGATTGAGCGCATCGCAAAATCATTCAGGGAGTTCGGCGGAACGCCCGAGCTGTACTTCCGCATCCGCAAGGTCTATAGCCCCGAGGTCGTTCGCATGGAGGCTGAACAGCAGGTTTCCCGATTGGAGGTTTCTTAGTGGAGTTCAGAGATTTGGGCGCGCAGTACGCCGCCTTGAAGGACGACGTCGACGTGGGCATTGTCCGCGTTCTGGGAAGCGGGCGGTTCGTCGGCGGGCCGGAGGTGGCTGCGCTGGAGCGCGAGCTTGCCGAATACGTTGGCGTGAAGCACTGCATAACTTGCGGAAACGGCACTGACGCGTTGCAGCTCGCACTCATGGCGTGGGGCGTGGGGCCGGGCGACGCTGTCGTCGTGCCTGATTTCACGTTTTTCTCGTCGGGCGAGGTGGTTGCCGCCGTGGGCGCGACGCCTGTGTTCGCCGACGTGCTGGAGGGCACGTTCAACCTCGATCCTGCGCAAATTGCGCCTGCGTGCGCGGCGGCGCGGGGGGCGGGGCTTTCTCCTAAGGCGGCGGTCGCGGTGGATTTATTCGGCCTGCCTGCCGACTATGCGGCGATCTGCGCGGCGTGCGAGGCCGAGGGCCTGCTGCTGCTGGAGGACGGCGCGCAGGGCTTCGGCGGCGATGTGGGCGGACGCCGCGCGTGCTCGTTCGGCGACATATCGACCACCAGCTTCTTTCCCGCCAAACCCCTCGGCTGCTACGGCGACGGCGGCGCGGTGTTCGCCGACGACGACAGGTGGACGGAGCTGGTTCGCAGCTACGCCGTGCACGGCAAGGGCACCATGAAGTACGACAACGTGCGCGTGGGTATGAACAGCCGCTTGGACGCTGTGCAGGCGGCCGTGCTGCGTGCCAAGCTGGCAGCGTTTTCCGCCGAGGTCGACGCGGTGAACGAGCGCGCGCAGTGGTACGGCGAGCTGCTGGCGGATGCGGAGGGCGAGCTGGGACTCCAGTTGCCGTGCGTACCAGAGGGCTTCCGCAGCTCGTGGGCACAGTACACGGTCGTTTTGCCCGAGAGCTTCAACCGCGATGCCCTGCAAGCAAAACTCAAAGAGCGCGACATCCCCACCATGGTCTACTATCCCAAACCCATGCACGAACAAGAAGCATTCGCAGACGCCTGCCTCACCACCTCTGGCGCTTGTCCGACAACCAAGAGCCTCTGCCAGCGTGTCTTGAGCCTACCCATGGGACCGTACTTGTCGCAGGCGGACATCGAGCGTGTAGCAGCGGCATTGGGGAGCATGCTCTAAAGCGTGGCAGTTGTGCTGAGTAAGGCGACAACGGCGGTACGTACCCTGTTCTCAAAAGGGTTTTTCCATATATTTGGTTCGAACGCCATTAATAGGCTCATTGGATTTGTCACCAACATTGCGATAGTCTGGTTTTTAACAAAAGACGAATACGGAGTATTTAGTTACGCCAATAGCATCTACTCGATTTGTGTGCTGTTTACTGGGTTTGGGCTCATTTCGGGAATGCTCCAGTTTTGCCTGGAAGAGCGTCCTGAAACCCAGAAGGAGAGCATTCGTTCTTACGCCTTAACGCGTGGCGTGTTCGCTGATGTGGGTATTGCTGTTGGTGTGATTCTCATCGGGTTTTTTGTGGCACTTCCCATCCAAGAGGCAGGTGCATGTCTTGCGGCATTCGGCCCGCTTGTGATTCTTGATTATCTGTTTCAATACCTCTCGTGCGTTCTGAGAATGTCGTTTGAGAATCAGCGATACGCGGCGCTGCAAACCGCCAACACGGTGTCTTATTTTATTGCTGCTTGTGCGGGGGCGTATGTAGGTGGTATCTACGGTACGGTGGCGGGACGTTATATCGCCTACGGAGCAAGCATTGTGCTTGGGATGTTTTTCCTCAAGAAAACGGGTATAGCTATACCGTTTAAGCTGGCCACAAGTCCTTTTCCAAAACGCGATCTCTGGAAGTATTCGGTATCTACCCAGGTGTCAGCTAGCTTAAATACGCTTACTTTTCTGCTCGATGTACTGCTGGTTGGTTTCTTCATTCAGAATGCTGCTGTTGTCGCAACCTACAAAACAGCGACGATTATCCCCGAGGGCCTCGTGTTCATTCCCACGAGTGTGATCACGTTTGCTCTACCGTACTTTGTGAAGCACAATAGAGATGGCGTGTGGTTCAGGAAAAAAAGTTCGTTGTTGCTTGGTGCTGGGCTTGGCGCATATGCCGCTGTTTCTTTGGTGCTGATTATAGGTGCACCTTGGATTGTAGGAGGTTTGTGGGGAGACGGATACTTGGATGCAGTTGCGCCGTTTCGTATCCTTTCCCTTTCTTTTTTGTTCAACGCCATGCGAGCAACGTGCACCAATCTTCTGTGTGCTGTTCGTGCAATCAGGGAGAACTTAGTTATCTCGTGCATCTCGCTCGTGGCAAATGTGTCGTTGTGTGTGCTGCTGATACCGGCTTTCGGCATTGCCGGTGCGGCGCTTGCCCCGCTGTCTGTCTCGGTTATTGCCGCCGTTGTTGCCTTTACTTTACTAAGAAAGACTGTAAAAAATCTTCCAGGGGTTTAGTATGGATAGAAAGCTTGATGCGGAAAAAGTCAACACTTCTGCCCTAACGGGACTTTTAGGAAAACTACGAGGAAGAACCAAACCGTTACACGTGCTCATTGTCAACGGAATGGACCGCGCCGTGGTGTTCGTTTTGGTGAAAGTGTTTGGGGGACTCGCCTACGACCGCCGCTTTTTGAAAGGAAGGTATTTCGAGCGGTTCTGGTCCCCAGGTTGGCGGTGGGCGTTTAATGGGATGATGACGAAAGTGTTTACGGGGCATGGGCGTGGTATACCGTGGCCGATTTCGTCTCAGTGTGACTGTGGGCGAGATGTGGACTTTCATGTTGATGATCTCAATAACTTTCAAGGAAGTGTCTATTTTCAGGCGTTTAACGGGGGACGCATTCACCTTGGCCGGGGGGTGTGGATAGCACGAGGGTGCGCGCTCATAACGACAAACCACAAGATAGACAACCCCGATCTTCATGATGAGCCGCAAGATATAGTAATTGGCGATCACTGCTGGCTTGGGGCGAACGTGTTTGTTGCGCCTGGCGTGATTCTTGGTCCTCATACCGTGGTGGCGGCGAATGCGGCGGTGACCAAAAGCTTTCCTGGGGGTTGGTGCGTTATTGGAGGCGTCCCCGCAAAAAAGATCAAAGATATAGAGAGGTCTTGCGAGGAAGGGGACCACAATGAAAAAGATGGCAAAGATGCCCGATAGTGAGTGTCGTCCCGCCCGCGGCGCTACCCAGATAAGCGGAAAGCGGTGTTGGCCACTGCGCCTGTCGGTTGCGCTGAATGTAGTTATGGCGCTGGCTATCGCCGCATTTGGAGCATACAAGGTTGTGCCAAAGTTCATCGGGGGGGGGGTATGATTACGAGAGCAATCAGTTCTACGACCCGTACGTCAGCGTGTTTGAGGAGGCGGTTGCAAAGCAAAACGTGGACGTGTGTTTTGCGGGGGACAGTCTTACGGCGCGTGGGCTATGGAGCGAGTTTTTCCCTGATGTAGCGGTGTCCAACCGAGGTATCGGCTCTGATACGTCGGAAGGGCTTCTCAATAGACTTGATACGGTTGTAGAGGGTGCTCCCGATGTTGTGTTCATTATGATAGGCATCAACGATGTGGGGCATAAAGTGCCACAGCAAGAGACGGTTTCCAACGTGGCTGCGATATGCGACGGGCTTCACGCTCTGCTTCCCGATACGACTGTGGTGCTTCAAGCTGTCCTTCCCGCCCGCATTAACGGAACCCTTGCCGAGGATGCGGTACACTCCTTAAATGAGGGCTACCGCTTTGTCGCCGATGAGCGGGCATGGGTGGAGTTCGCTGATTTTCATGATGCGTTTCTAAACGCGGATAAGCTTAACACCTCTTTGTACTGTGAAGATGGCGTTCATCTCACCGGCGCCGGATACCGTACATGGATAGAGGCTGTTGCGGGATATGTGCCCTTAACCGACTGAAGAGGGCAAAGGTGCCCTTACGGCGGAAAGCTACATGATGTTCACTGTATTAGCGTTGTGTGCGATGGTTCATCCCTATCGGTAAAACCATCATTTGAAGATAGTGCAGTTGCATATGGTCAAAGATGGTGTAGATATCTGGAGAGCCTTTCGTGATCGGTGGCCGCAGGGCGTTCATAGACGCCAACGTCTTCGTTATAAACTGGACCACCGATGTCCTCCTCCCCCTCGCAGACTGGAAGCTCGTCTTCCCGTTCTAGTCGGGCAAGGTGATGGAAGAGGCGGAGGAGGCAATCCGCCGGGATGCTCGCAGGGGCAAGGCCGAGGGTTTCACGCGCACGAAGAGCGGTTGACCTCCGCCGCAACGTTTGCGCGCACGTCGAGAGGCCGCTCTCTCACGATACCGCGACATTGCTGTCATGGACGGCGCCTGCCAATGCATTGCCCGCGATGCTCTTCGCCGGGTGAAGTCCCCTCTGGCGCAAAGCCGCTCGATGTGGTTTCATAGGCGCGCAGGCCGCAACGGGCGGCCCCGACCTTCGCGAGGACCATGGACGCCAGCGCTCTCCAGCAGCTTTTCACGGACTCCCGGGTGCTCACCGTTCCGTGGAGCATCGACTACTTCTCCGTCATCGTCGGCGTGCTGACCGGCGCTCTGTTCGCGTGCGACCGCAAACTCGACATCATCGGCACGGTGGTGCTCGGTCTGCTCACCGGCTACGGCGGCGGCGTCATCCGCGACATGCTCCTGCAGGATCGCGGCGTGTACTTCACCTCGCATCCCGACCTCATCGTCATCTGCATCGTCATCTGCGCGTTCGTGTTCTACTTCCGCGGGCTGTTCCGGCACCTCGACGCCACGGTCTTTTTCGCCGACGCGCTGTCGGTGGGGCTGTTCGCCCTCGCCGGCGCCAGCAAGGCGTTCGCCTGCGACCAGGGGTTCGTCATATCGGTCATCCTCGGCGGCATCACGGCGGTGGGCGGCGGCGCGCTGCGCGACATCTGCGTGGGCGAGACGCCGGGCATCTTCAAGCAAAGCAACTTCTATGCGGTGGCGGGCCTGGGCGGCTCGCTTGCGTTCGTCACCCTGGCCTCCTTCGGCGCGCCGCTTCCCATTGCGGGCGTGGTGTGCGTGTTCGCGGTGGTGTCTTTGCGTTATTGGAGCGTCTACTACGATTGGAAGACGCGCAGCGAGGCCGACCTCACGCCCCATGTGGCGCGCGGGGTGGGCAAGGTCTGGCGCGTGGCGTCCGGCGTGTTTCTGCACGGCGGCCGAACCGGGCGGGCGAAGAGCACGCGCTCGCATCGCGGCCGCTGGCTTGGGAGGCGCCGGGACGAGTAGCGACCCAACACGCGAACGCGCAGGCAGCGCAGCCGCGCCTCGCTCGAACGCGGATTCGCGCCGCGAACCATGTTGCCGACATTCGAATTTCTCCGCGAAAGGCAAGGGGTGTTTGCGCTTTTCCCGGGGAAGCGTTGCGGGGCGGGTCGGGGCGCGCGGGGCGTGGTACACTTGCGAGCGGTTGAAACTCCCGAACCGGCGCACGTGGCTGCTCCGGCTCTTCCCGAAAGGCGCATCACATGGCTGACTTCATAGAGGGCAAGCGTCCCGTCATCGAGGCACTGCGCACCGGCGTGCCCATATCGAACGTGTTCATGGCCGACAACGTGCAGAAAGACCCTCTGATCAACGACGTTTTGCGCAAGGCGAAGCGCGCAGGCGTGCGGGTGGAGATGGTGCCGCGCCGCGTGCTGGACGAGCGCTCGGCCCGCGGAAGCCACCAGGGCGTCATAGCCAAGGCCGCGCCGTTTCCCTACGTGGGAGCCGGCGACATCATCGATGCGTCCCTTCGCTACGCCGAGGAGCATGACGGGCGCGCCCTCGTGGTGGTGCTCGACCATCTGACCGATGCGGGAAACCTGGGCGCCATTTCGCGCAGCGCCGAAGCGGTGGGGGCGTGCGGCCTGGTCATTCCCAACAAGCGCAGCGCCCGCGTGGAGGCGTCCACCTACAAAAGCTCGGCGGGCGCCATCGCGCACCTGCCCGTGGCTCAGGTGTCCAACCTGGTGCAGACCATCGAGCGCTTCAAGAAGGAGGGCTTCTGGGTGGCGGCGGCCACCGAGCACGCCGATCAGGAGGTTTGGGACGTGAACCTCAAGGGCAAGATCGCGCTCGTGGTGGGAAACGAAGGCGAGGGCGTCTCCCGCCTGGTGCTCGAGCACTGCGACCTGTTCATGCGGCTGCCGATGGAGGGCAAGGTGGAATCCCTCAATGTGGCGCAGGCCTCCACGGCCTGCATGTACGAGTGGCTCCGTCAGAACCGCTAGGCTGCGGGCAGAAGAGGGCGAAGGGCCAGCTGTGGGCCGTCAGCGCAAGAAGCTCCTCATCGTGGACGGATACAACGTCCTGCGCTCGGGCATCCGCTACCGCCGCATAGAGGACCCCGACTACACCGACGACGCCTTCAACGTCGCGCGCGAGCGCCTTATCAACGACGTGGTGAACTACGCCGGCAACGATTGGCGGGCCATCATCGTGTTCGACGGCGGCCGCAACGCGTTTTCCACGGGGGAGACGGAAACCGTGGGCGGCGTGCGCATCATGTTCAGCCCGGCGGGCCAATCCGCCGACAAGGTCATCGAGAAGCTGGCCCACGACGCGCGCGAGCGGCAAGTGGAAACGCTTGTGGTCACCAGCGACGCCACCATCCAAGACACCGTGTTCGGCAACGGCTGCGACCGCATGAGCGCCGACGGTTTCAGCCGCGAGGTGGGCATGTACTACGAGGATGCCCGCTTGGACGAGGCGCCGAAGACGGCGCGGAAGAACACCCTCGCCGAGCGGGTGAGCCCCGAGGTGCTGGCCAAGCTAAAGGCCCTCCGCGACGGTGAGCGCCCCCGCTAGCGATCCGGCGCCCGTTCGACGGCGGGTTGGCGTGGGGTCCTTCTGCGGCTTTTGTGAATCCCCGACAGAGGGGGCGGATGTGTCGGGATACGGGCAGTCGAGCTTGTCCGTGTCGGTTGTTTCCCTACACCGTGTTGATTATCATGCAGAGTGTAGGGTACCTGCGACACGGAACGGGGGAGCGCTCCCATGGAACGTCCGAGCCTCATCGACCGCGCCATAGAGGGCGTCATCGCGCACCGCAAAGCGGTCGTGGCGGCCTTTGGCGCCCTTGCCGTCGTGTGCGCGGCGCTCATCCCGTTCGTCGGCGTGAACTACAACATGGTGGACTACCTGCCCGACGAGGCTCAGTCCACCACCGCCGTGGACATCATGGGCGAAGAGTTCTCCCAGGCCGTTCCCAATGCCAACGTGCTCGTGCGCGACATGTCGGTGGCTCAGGCGCTCGCCTTCAAGGACAGGGTGGCCGCCATCGACGGCGTGGAGGGCGTCATGTGGCTCGACGACGTGGCGGACGTGACCGTGCCGCTCCAGATGATCGACGAGGCCACGGTGGAGACGTACTATCGCGACGGCGCGGCGCTTTTCCAGGTCACCGTGGCCGAAGGGGCTGAAGGGCAGGCGGTGGGCGCCCTGCGCGCGCTCGTGGACGAGGCGGGGCCGAACAACGCGGTGTCGGGCGACGCGTCGGACACGGCGCAGACCACGGCCAGCACGGGCGAAGAGGCCGGCAAGGCCGCGCTCATCTTGGTGCCCATCATCTTGCTTTTGCTCATCCTGTCCACGCGGTCGTGGATCGAGCCGGTGCTGTTCATCGGCGCCATCGGGGTGTCCATCCTTATCAACATGGGCACGAACATCGTGTTCGGCCAGGTGTCGTTCATCACGTTTTCCGTGAGCCCCATCCTGCAGCTGGCGGTGTCGCTTGACTACGCCATCTTCCTGCTGCATGCCTTCGCGGACGAGCGCGCGGTGCAGCCCACGCCCGAGCGCGCCATGGCGCGCGCCATGCGCCTGTCGCTTTCCACCATCGCCGCAAGCGCCGTCACCACGCTCTTCGGGTTCGCCGCGCTGTCGTTCATGCAGTTCCAGATAGGCGCCGACTTGGGCGTCAACCTGGTCAAGGGCATCGTGTTCAGCTTCGTCACCGTCATGGTGTTCTTGCCGGCGCTCACCCTTTTGCTGTACAAGCTCATCGACCGGACGGCCCACCGGGCGCTCCTCCCTTCGTTTCGCAACGTGGGCGCGGTGTTGGCGAAGGTGCGCGTGCCGGCGCTCGTGCTGGTGCTCGCGCTGGTGGTGCCGGCCTTTTTGGGGCAGTCCCACACGG
The DNA here is from genome assembly GCF_965361815.1 of Rubneribacter sp. Taxonomy (NCBI): domain Bacteria; kingdom Bacillati; phylum Actinomycetota; class Coriobacteriia; order Eggerthellales; family Eggerthellaceae; genus Rubneribacter; species Rubneribacter sp. Next base: position 9,989 of record NZ_CBDTNW010000106.1, on the reverse strand, counting down.
CGTTCTCCTATCAGAACAGCCAGCCCGACCCAGGTTTGCGCGCCGGGGCCGACACCCTCATGATTCAGGAGGAGTTCGGTCAGCAAAATGCCATGGTGGTGCTGGTTCCGCGCGGCGACGTGGCCGCCGAGGCGGCGCTTTCGGCCGACCTGGAGAAGATCGACCACGTGACGAGCGTGATCTCCTATGCGAACACGGTGGGCGCCGCCATACCCCAGGGCTTTCTCGACCAGGCCGTCCTCGATCAGTTCTACTCGCCGAACTGGGCGCGCATCATCGCCTACACCGACACCGACGTGGAAAGCGACGAGGCGTTCGCCACGGTTGAGGCCGTCCAGCAGGCGGCGGGAAAGCGCTACGAGACGTTCTACACGGCCGGTCAGTCGGCGAACCTCTACGACATGAAGAACATCGTGGCGGTGGACAACGTGGTGGTGTCGGTGGTGGCCGTGATCGCCATCCTGATCGTGCTCGTGGTGACGTTCCGCTCCGCGGCACTGCCGCTCATTTTGCTTTTGACCATTGAGTCGGGCATCTGGATCAATCTGTCCATTCCGTATTTCACGGGAGATGCGGTGAACTTCATTGGCTATTTGGTCATCAACACGGTGCAGTTGGGGGCCACCATCGACTACGCCATTCTGCTGACCACGCACTACCTGCGCCATCGCAAGGAGCTGCCGCCGCGACAGGCGGTGTTTCGCGCTTTGGGCGGCACCTTCCCCTCGCTCATGGTGTCGGCCGGCATTTTGGCCACGGCGGGGTTCGCGTTGGCGTTCTCGTCCACGCTGTCGGCCGTGGCGAGTTTGGGGCTTTTGCTGGCGCGCGGCGCCATTTTGTCGTTTGCGCTGGTGACATGCTTTTTGCCGGCGCTGCTGGTGTTGCTTGACGGCGCAATCCGCCGCACGACGTGGCGCGCGGACTTCGCGCCGGCGCGCACCTCGGACCTTCCTGCGAACGAAGGAGGAGCATCGTGAGAAAACATTCCCTGGCTCGCGCGGGCCTTGCACCGCTTGTGGCTGCGGCGCTGGTTGGCGCCTGCGTGCCCGCGGCGCTTGCTGCCGCGCAGGATGGCGGGGCTGCGGCAGGCGACGCGTCGGCGTCCTCGGCGCCTGCGGTCGCGGCCGGGCAGGACGCCTCGACGGCGGTCTGGCAGAAGTCGGAAGTCGTCTACGCTTCCCTTGGGGCGGAAGGCGGCGTGCGGGACGTCTACGTGGTCAACCGCTTTGACGTGGAGGCGGCGGGAACCGTCGTCGATCACGGCGATTACGCCGCGGTGCAAAACCTGACGAGCGAGGCGGAGCTTTCGCGCGAGGGCGACGCCACGGTGTTCGAAGCCGAGGAGGGCACCCTGTACTACCAAGGCGACGCGGCGCGCGCGGAGCTTCCGTGGAACGTGGCGATCTCCTACCGGCTGGACGGCAAGGAGGTGCCGGCCGAGGAGCTGGCGGGCGCGTCCGGGAAGCTGGCTATCCATCTGACCACGTCGCGCAACGAGGCGGTGGCTGAATCGGCCTTCTACGACAGCTTCATGCTGCAGATCACGTTCACGCTTCCCGGCGGCGTGGCCTTCGACGTGCAGGGCGAGGGGGCGACCATCGCCAGCTTAGGCGAGGACACCACGGTGGCGTTCACGGCGCTGCCGGGCCACGACGGGGACTTCGAGCTGACGGCGCGGGTCGAGGGCTTCCACATGGACGGCGTGCAGATAGCGGCGCTGCCGTACTCGTCGGTTGTCGAAATGCCCGACACCTCCTCCATGGTTTCGGGCATGGACGACCTTTCGAGCGCCGTGAGCCGCCTGGCCGAGGGGACGTCGTCGCTTGCCTCGGGAGTCGATCAGCTGACGAAGGGCGCAAAGGACCTCGCTTCCGGATCGGCGGCGTTCGGCGAGGGGCTGGCGCAGGTGAGCGGCTCGTCGGGCGCGCTTGTGGACGCGTCGGCCTCCATCAAGTCGGCTCTTGACGGGGCGTCCTCGGCGCTGGCGGGGGCCGATCTGTCGCAGCTCGATCAGCTGGGGCAGCTGGGTTCTGCTCTTGGCGGGCTGGCGGATGGCATGGACGCGCTCGCGCAGGGCACCGCTGCGGCGCAGGAGGGTTATTCCCAGGCCGTGGGCGCGCTCGATGCCGCCATGGCGGGGGTGCCCGACGCCGCGGTGTCCGAGGAGGACCTGGCGAGCCTTTACGCCCTTGCGCAGGCGCAGGGCACCGCAGGCGACGCCGTCACGTTGAACCACCTGGTCGAAACCTACCGGGCGGCCCAGGCGGCGAAGGGCGCCTGGGCAGCGTGCAAGCAGGCGTTCGACGGCGCCGACGCCGCGCTTTCCGCTTCGTCATCGGCGCTCGTCCAGCAGGCCGACGCGCTGCGCCAGACGGCTTCGCAGGTGGATGCGGCGCTCGCGAGCGGACAGCTCTCGCAGATCGGGCAGCTGGTGGACGGCCTGTCGCAGCTCGCCGACTCTTACGGCCGGTTCCACGAGGGGCTGGTTCAATACGCCTCGGGCGTGTCGGCGCTGGCGTCGAGCTACGCGCAGCTGGAATCGGGCACCGCGTCGCTTTCGAGCGGAACCGGCCAGCTGGCGAGCGGGGCGGGGGAGTTGAGCGGCGGCATGGGCCAACTCAACGCCTCCACCGCCGCGCTGCCGGAAACCGTTCGCAAGCAGATCGCCGAGATGACGGCCGGCTACGAGTTTCCCGAGTTCGATCCGGTGTCTTTCGCATCCCCGGAAAACGAAGGCGTGGGCGCCGTGCAGTTCGTCATGGCCGCGGAGGGCATCGAGCTTCCCGAGGAGCCGCAGGCGGAGGAAGAGGAGCCGGAGCAGACCATCTGGGATCGCTTCCTCGCGCTGTTCTCGTAAGGGCGCTTCCGGTCGCCCTCAGGGGCGCAGCTCAACGCCGTGGCTGATCATGCGCATGAGCAGCTCTCCCATCTCCTCGGGCGACTGGGGCGTGCCCTTCTTCAGCCAGTGCGAGAGCATGCCAAGCGCCCCGTTCACGGCGAACAGGTACCGGTACTCCAGCGTCTCGGCCTCCGCTCCGTCCGGTTCTTGCGGCATCTGGAGGTCCGCCAGGTGCGCCAGCTCCATGATCTGCCGCTGGAAGCTCCCGTCGCTTCCTTCGAGCAGCATGAGGAACAGATCCGCGTGCTCCTGGGCGTATTCGAGTATCTTCACCACGGTGCGGGTGCTTGGCTCGCTGTCGGCGAGCAGGCGCGTCCGCAGGTCGTCGAGGGCCTCGGCCTCCACGTGGGCAAGCAGGTCGTGCTGGTTGCGGAAGTGGGCGTAGAAGGTGCTGCGGTTCACATCGGCCGCCTCGCACAGCGCCTTCACGGAGATCTTGTCGATGTGGCTTTCGCGCATGAGGTTTACGAGCGCGGCGGTGAGGGCGCGTTTGGTGTAGAGGACGCGTCGGTCGAGTTTGCCGGTCTGCATGGGGACCTCCTTCGTCGGTCGCACGCCGCCGTCGCGCGTTCGGCGCGGGGCGCGTCCATTATACGGCACGGGGCCGTCGCGTCCCGTGCGGAGGGTTCGCGCGGCCTTGCAATTGTCGCTATGTATTGGTACATTGCGACAATGAGGCAATGCAGGCGCCGTCTGCAGGGCCGGGGCTTCGGAGGACCCGGCGCTCGTGCGGCGGCGCACTCGAACGGGGGATGCGGGGTGCGCATGTTCAGCATGCTCGTGACGGGGTATCTGTTTCTTGGCGGCGTTGGGGGCGGCGCGCTTGTGGTGCTCTCTGCGCTCGAATGCGCGAACGTGCGCTCGCGCTGGCCGGGGCCGCCTGCCGAGCCGCTTCGGCTCGAGCGTGCGCTGCGCCTTCCCAACGAGTTCTTCGCGCGGGCCTGGCCCGTGTGCGCGGTGTCGCTTGCCGCCGGCATGCTGTGCCTGCTCGCTGATCTGGGCCGTCCGGACCGCGTGATCAACTTGCTGGTCACGCCCACGCCCTCCGCCGTGGCTGTGGGGGCCTACGCGCTCGCGGCGTCGCTTGCCTGCTCGTGCGCGTTCGCGTGGCTGGCGCTCTCAGACGGTCCGAACCCGCGCCGCGGCGCGGCGGCGGCCCTGGCCGCAACGGGTGTTGCGTCGGGCTTGGTCACCGTGACGTACGCGGGCGTGCTGCTGCAGAGCCTGGCTTCGGTGCTGTTTTGGAACACGCCGCTGCTGCCTGCGCTGTTCGCCCTGTCGGCGCTCTCGTGCGGGGCGGCGTGCGTGTTTCTGGCGGCGGGGTTCACAGAAGCGCGCTTTCCGGCGGGGCCGCCGGTTGCGCACGTGGCGCGCGCGGACGGGGTGCTTGTGGCGGTGGAGGCGCTGTGCCTGGCCGCGTACCTGGCGTGGGCGCTCGGCGGCGAAGGCACCGCGCCGGCTGCCGAGGCGCTGGTCGCCGGCGAGTTGGCGCCGCTGTTCTGGGGCGGCGTGGCGGCGTGCGGGCTTGCGGTTCCGTTCGTGCTGGAGCGGTTCTTGGTGCGCGATGGTCGTCGCTCTCAGATGCTCGGGACGGCTGCGTGCCTGCTTGCGGGCGGGTTCGCGCTGCGCTGCTGCATGGTGGGGGTTGCCGTGTACGATGTGACGCAGATGCCGGGCGCGCTGTTCGGCTTGGCGATGTGAGGAAAGGGCGGAAGCATGGGAGATGGAAGGCTCGACCGGACGGCAGGAGGCGTTGCGCGCGACTCGTTCGGCAAGGAGGCGGCGATGCGCTCTGACGCGTCGTACGTGCCGCGCAAGTCGTCGCGCAACGGGGCGCTCATCTTCGGCATCGCGGTGTTCGCGGTCGCCTGCGCCGCGGTGCTGGCGGTGGCGCAGCTTGCCTTCGGGCGCGTGGGCTTCGGCGCGGTGGCGGCCATGCTGCTGGTCGGGCTTGCGGCGGTGTCGTCCGTTCACATCGCGCTTTCCTGGGAGAAGGTGGTGGTGCTGCGGCTGGGAAAGGTGAACCGCGTGGTGGGTCCGGGTCCGTACTTCACCATCCCCGTCATCGAGCATGGCACCATCCGCGTGGACCAGCGCACCATCGCCACGCCGTTTTATGCGGAAAAGACGCTGACGGCCGACCTGGTGCCCGTCACCGTGGACGCCGTGCTGTTCTGGGTGGTGTGGGATGCCGAGAAGGCGTGCACCGAGGTGGAGGACTACTACGCCGCCGTTTCGTTTCTGGCGCAGACCGCCCTGCGCGAGGCGGTGGGCCGCTCGACGGTGGCCGAGGTGGCGCTGCGCCGCGATCAGCTGGACATGGAGATAGAGCGGGACATCGAGAAGGAGGCGGCCGGCTGGGGCGTGGACATCATATCGGTGAAGGTGCGCGACATCGTCATCCCCGACGATTTGCAGGAGGCCATGTCGCTTGAGGCGCAGGCCGACCGCGAGCGCAACGCGCGCATGACCGTGGCGGGCGCGGAGGCGGAGCTGGCGGAGATGCTGGCCGAGGCGGCGCGCGTTTACGGCGATCCGGACGCGGCGCTCAAGCTGCGCACGATGCTCATGCAGTACGACACGGTGCGGAAGTCCGGAGGGGCCGTGGTCACGGTGCCCTCGTCGTTCTCCGACGGGTTCGCGGACGCGGGCGAACGGTCGGGTTCGCCGTCAGCGGCGGCTTCTTCGAAGGGCATTGGGCGTTGATCTGCTATCATAAGGCGGAGAGCAATCCGATGAGGGACACGCCTATGAATCCGCTTGCGACATTCGAGATAGACCATGGCAGCGGCCTGCCCGTATGGGTGCAGGTGAAGAACCGCATTGCGTACCTGATAGGATCGGGCGGGTTCGAGGTGGGCGCCCAGCTGCCCACGGTGAGGTCGCTGGCCGTCGATCTGGACATCAGCTACAACACCGTGAGCCGCGCCTACATGGACTTGGAGCGCGAGGGTTACATCTCCACGCACAAGGGCAGGGGCACGTTCGTGGCCGATCGGCACGAGCTGGGCGCGGCCAACGCGTCGGACAGCTCGCTTGAGCTGGCGGTGGACGAGATGATACGGGCATGCATGGCCGCTGGCTTGAACGACGACGACGTGGTGGCTTTGGTGGAGGCGCGTTTGAACCATCGCAAGATGGCGAAGTAGAGGCGAAGGACGAGGCTGGCGGGCTGCGCGCCCGTCGCGAAGAAAGGGGACGGACATGGCGGAACCGACGCAAGGCGCAACTGCGGAGGCGAACGCGGGCGCCGAGGCGTGGCAGGCGAGGGCGGCGGCGTGCGAGCTTTTGGCCCTGAGTCTGCGTTACCCGGGCGAGGAGTTGGTGGGCATCGTGTCCTCGGGCGAGTGGGCCGATGCCGCGCGCGAGATAGCGGGGGCGCTGGGGCTTGCGTTGCCGAAGGGCTGGGCCGACGACGTGCGCGACGTTGAGCTGCATGCGCTGCGCGCCGAGGCGACGCGCCTGTTCGTGGGCGCTCCCCAGGCCGCATGCAGTCCGTACGAGGGCATGTGGCGCGCCCAGGACGACGGCGTGCAGCCGCTCATGTTCGTGAACCCGCACACGATGGCCGTCGAGCGCTTCTGCAAGGCGTGCGGCCTTGGGCAGGCGAAGGGCGGCGCCAACGACCCGCTCGACCACATTGCCACGGAGTTCGAGCTTCTGCAGTACCTTGCCTCCATCGAGGCCGGCATCGCGCAGCCCTACGAGCAGGGGCCGGATGCCGAGGCGTTCCCCGGCGGCGGCGCGGGCGCGGCCTACGACGAGTTCGTGGCCGATCACCTGCGCACCTTCGCCCCGCGTTTCGCCGAGAAGCTTGAGGCCGAGGCGCGCGTTTCCTACTACCGCGCCGTCGCGCAGCTGCTTGCGGCGTACGTGCGGTAAGGCGCGCCCGCCGAAGCGCACGGCGCCCCCCGAGTGTGGGACGCCGCGCGCTTTTTTTGGAGATGCGCTCTGCTTGTGATCCGCGGACTGCGGCAGGGGCGCACCTGACGCAGGCGCTATAATGCGGTTGCATCATTGTCGCACTATGTTGCGACAATGATGGACGCCGAGCAGGCCGCCGAAAGGCGGGCGGCAGACAGGTTGCACGATGCAATCCGATGGGGGACGGTGGCGATATGAACGATGCTCAACAGACGCAGATTCCTCGTTGCGGGAAGGATCGCAATCCGGCGCTTCGCAGGGCGTTGGAGCTGTATCAGGGCATAGAGGCCGACCACATGCGGGTTCTGGAAAGCTCCGGCGTGTCGTTCGCCCCGTATGACGAGGAGCGCCGAGAGGCTCGCCTGCTTATGGCGCAGCTTGAAAAGAAGGGCGCGCGCATTCGCAACGGCGGGGCGAGCGTTGCGCGGGGCCATTTGAGCCGTGGTTGCCTTGCGTGCACGGGTTCGTGCGTGAGCCGCACCTACGCCCTTTCGAACAACTGCCACCGGGACTGCTTTTTCTGCTTCAACCCCAACCAAAAAGGATTCGCCTACTATTGCGACAACCCGTTTCCCTGGCGCGAACAACTCGACGAGCTGGCGCAAGGCGATCGGCCTCCGGCGTGCGTGGCGCTTTCCGGCGGGGAGCCTTTGCTGTATCCGGACGAGGCGTGCGCGTTCTTCGCGCGGGCGCGCGAGCTGTTCCCCGCATGCCATCTGCGCATGTACACGTCGGGGGACCTGCTCGACCGTGAGTTGCTGGCCCGCCTGCGCGATGCGGGGCTGGACGAGATCCGGTTCTCGGTCAAGCAGGACGATCCGGACGACATGCAGGAGCGGGTGCTTGCCAACATGGAGGCTGCGCTTGGGTTCATCCCGACCGTCATGGTGGAAATGCCGCCCATTCCCGGCACGGAAGACCAGATGAAAGAGCTTTTGGTCCGCCTCGACCACATGGGGGTGCACGGGATCAACCTGCTGGAGTTCGCGTACGCCATGTGGAACTGGCCGGTGTTCGAGTCGTTGGGCCTCACGCTCAGAAACCCTCCGTGCCACGTGCTTTACGACTACGAGTACGCGGGCGCGTTGGCGGTGCAGGGAAGCGAGGAGCTGTGCCTGCGCCTCATGCTGTGGGCATGCGATCAGGGTCTTGAGCTGGGGATGCACTATTGTTCGCTCGAAAACAAGCATCGCGCCCAAATCCGGACCATCAACGGGCGGCACGCTTCAATCGATCGCCGTTACGCTTTCGATTACGGGGACTTCTTCATGAAGGCCGGCGTGGTGTTCGGGCCGGATCGGACTGCGGTGCGCGATGCCCTCAAAGCGCAGGGATGCGCTGATTTCCTGGAAGACGAGGAAGCCGATTCGACGTCGTTTCATCCGAAGTGGCTGGAGGCGGCGTCGCGGGTCCGTGCCGGCGATGGCGTTTGCGTCCAGCCGTGCGTCTCGTCCAATGTCGTGGTGGAGCGAGAGGGCGGGCTTGCGTTGCGGGAGCTCAAGCTCGAGTTGCTGTCGAAGGCCCCCGCAGTGCAGCTTGACGACGCCACGGCCCGCGCCGACCGGGCGGCGGGCGATGTTCTGTGATGTGGCGACGGAGGCTTCCGCACGTTTTACGCAAATAAAGGTCCATTCCATCATCTTATGCACGACTAGCACGTGAAACACACTCCCATTTTGCACGACTAGCACGTGAAACGGGGAGCCTGCTTTGGTTCTATCTCCTGTCACTGTTTTTCGAGAAAGGTTGTGCAATAGATAGGGGCATAGGTGATCTTGCCGCTCTGCTCTATATTAGACTCGCACAGAACGAGTGCTTCATCTATGCCGTAGTTTTCTGTGGTGAGTACGTTTGAGAGCGCGCTGTGGCGTTTATACGTTTTTCCGGATTTCACCTCTATTGGAACAACTCTATTCATGTCTGTCTCAATGAGGAAATCTATCTCTCCTTTTGCAGATGACTTGTAATAAAAAAGAGGGAACCCGCGACATTTGAGCTCTTGGGCAACGTAGTTCTCGTAGAGTGCTCCATACAGCACATCGCGCCGGCCTTCCATTATGCTTCGAGAGACCTCTAGTCCGCATAGGTAGGTCAACAACCCTACGTCAGAAAGAAAAAGTTTGAAAAGCGTTGAGTTCTGGGAGAGGAGAAGAGGGGGTCTTGGTTCGCGCACATTGTAGGTGGGCAGAGCCACGCCGGCATCCGAGAGCCAGAGAAAGTCGTTTTCATACCGGTCGAAATGTGCGTCTCCTGATACATTTGATATGGTGAATCGTTTGTTTTGTTCGGAAAGCTCTGCTGGAATAAGGTCAAAAATTCGTTTTACCGTTCGTGCCTTCTTGCCGGCATACTTCGATATGTCTCCCCGGTACGTATCAATAATACCTTTTTGAATGGAGCGAACTTCCTGCATGCTCTGACTATTGAAAAATGTCTGGACTGCGGCAGGCATACCTCCAACAAGAAGGTAGTCATGGAATACATCAAGAAGCTTTTTGTGAATATAGTCGTCTAAAGGTTTGCGCGCAGTAAAAGCATCCCTCGCTGCATGGAGGGCGGTTTGCGGTAGACCTTTTGCCCAACAATACTCCTCGAAATCGAGGGGGTACATAGTGAAAGAATCAAGGTACCCCACAGGGATGGACCGCGCGTTGCTCATTTCGGTGCCAAGAAGCGACCCTGATAGAATCCAATCAAACTCGGGGTGCTTTTGCACGAGGAACTTGATGGCGGTAACTACCTCAATACATTCTTGGATTTCATCGAGGAAAATTAAGGTATCTCCGGGAACGAACTCTCCTCGTGCGTACAAGGTTATGCGGGCAAATATGTCATCAGAATTTGTGGCTTCACGTAGTGCGCGCGCCGCGCCTTCATCGTCAATAAAGTTAATTTCAGCAAAATGGCCGTAGTTTTGTTCTGCGAAGCGGTGTATCAAAAAAGTTTTCCCAACTTGACGGGCGCCATCAACGAGCAAAGCTCGAGTTGAGGCATGTTCTTTCCACCACAGCAGCTTCTCTGTGGCTTTTCGTTTTAACCACGTACTCTGGGAAAGTTAGGTATGTTGGAGCAGGAAGTCGACCGTCAAGGGCGTGTTGAGCGCCGAGAAGAGCCGCTCCTGCTTCGACCTGAGGTTGCAGCACACCCACCTGCCCCCGACCTTGTT
>NZ_CBDTNW010000105.1:0-6510 GCF_965361815.1 Rubneribacter sp. | reverse complement strand
GCGGTGGGCGCCCCCCCCGCCGGCCTGCTCCTCCTGCAGGCCCGGACGTCTCGCCTCCCGGCAGGCCCGGACACCTCCGAGCGCCCCACACAGGCGCGGCCCTCCCTCCCCGAACCCCCTTGCAAACGGGAAGGCCGCCTCCGCGCGGGGCGCTTGATGCGCTTGGGCTTGGGGATGCGTTGCAGTGCTCCCGTTTGGATTGCTTGGGTGGGGGCGCTGGGGCAACTTGCAGCGCAATTGCAATAAAAGGCGCGACCGTGTCGACCTTTTTTGCGCGACCCTTCCCTCTTCCTTGTCCCATCTCCGCTAATTTTAAATTTTGTAAAAGTCAAAATAGCTATTTATTGTTAAAATGAATTTTATAAAATTAATTCTGGCAACAAGAGGGACATCAGGAGGGTATCGTGGAAATCGTGCGCTCAGAACTTATTCCCCGCCCGCATCTGATCGCAAAACTTGAGGAGCATAGGGGGACGCCTGATGTAAAGGTTCTGACTGGAGTTCGTCGCTGCGGAAAATCGTCGCTTATGCGCCTGTTTGTCGACGGCCTTTTGGGCGAGGGTGTGCCGAAGCAAAACATATTCTTCAAAAGGCTTGACGATTTCGATGTCCCTCTGGATTACGATGCTGCACAACTTCTTGCCGATGTGCAACAAGCGGCTCAGGCGACACTTCCGGATATGCCGTTTTATGTATTCCTCGATGAGATTCAAACCGTACCCGGGTGGGAGCACGTGGTGCGCAGGCTTCATACGCGTGCAGCCACCGACGTGTATGTGACAGGATCGAACGCGCAGATTCTTGCAGGGGATCTTGCCACGCATCTGACGGGCAGGTACGTGGAGATAAATGTGTTCCCTTTGTCGTTTTCCGAATACTGCCAATTCGCTCATGCTGCAGGGGAGGATGCGGACTCTTCCGAACAGGCGCTCGGGTCGTATTTGCGTTTTGGCGGGATGCCCGGCTTGTTTGCGCTCAAGGAGCGATCGGAGGATACCGTGAGGCAGGAGTTGCAAGGAATCTACCAATCCATCGTCTTTACTGACGTGGCGCAACGTCACGGTATTCGAGATTTGGCTTCTCTGGAAAAGTTGAGCCGGTACCTGTTCTCGACGGCGGGCAACCTGTTCTCCGTGAGAAACGTTGCCCAGGCGTTGATGGCGGCTGGCGTTCGCACCAGCGTTACCGCCGTTGACAATCAAGTGCGTGCGCTGGAGCACGCGTACGTGGTGTATCGCGCCGAACAGGCCGGCATTCGCGGAAAGCAGATTCTGCGCCCACGGAGCAAGTACTATCCTGTTGACAACGGTTTCAGGAACTTAGTGAACGGGTTTGACGGACGAGATTTGGGAGCGCAGCTTGAAGGCGTTGTGTATATGGAACTGCGTCGGCGTGGATGGTCGGTGAATGTAGGTACGGACGGAGAGACGGAAATAGATTTCGTGGCCACCAAGGGGTCTCGCAAACAATACGTGCAGGTTACGGCAAGCATGGTGGACGAATCGACGCGCGAGAGGGAACTGAGGCCTCTCCGCGCTCTCAGCGATGCGTTTCCTCGTAGGGTGATTACGCTTGATCCGTACAGCATAGGACTGACGGCAGACGGCATCGAGGTGGTTTCAGCACCCGTGTGGCTTGCCGAGTAAGGCGTTTCCGTGCCGTTCCTCTGCGTTTGCAGTGTTCCGTGCCCTCATTGCAAGTAATGTTCTTCGATGAGGTCTAAAAGACTTTGCTTGCTGTCTACCTTGCACTTTGTGTAGATGTGACGAATATGAGTGTTGACGGTACTCGCCGATATGAACAATTCCTCTTGGATGCGCGCAATGGTTCGTCCGCGCACGAGCAGAGGCAGTATCTCCCTTTCCCGCGGCGACAGTCCAAAATCGTCGGCGATTCTCTCGTAAGCGCTTTCGATGGTGGGCTGGTTCGCGTGGGTCGATCCCTTCTCTGAACCTGCGTCAACTTGCGCGGTTGTTCCCGTTTCCGCTTCCAAGCTTGGCGTCTGCTCGGCTTCGCGGTGTGTTAGCAGCGAGAAATCGGTTTCCGTCAGCAAGAACAGATAGCTGATGATAAGGATTGCCGTCAGCAGGAGCCCGATGCGATTCATGGACATGTCGGATATCCAAGAGAACTCTACGATGTGGCCGAATGCGAGTCCGGCGATTTCGCCGAAATAAAGTGCGCTCGCGCAGATGCATGCGATGTGCACGGGGTTTGCGGCGTCAAGCTTTCCTATGGTAAGCGCAGTGACCAGAAGAATTGCGCCAAAGCACGAAAACCCTGCATAGACGAGCATATTCGCCAATCGGGTGTCGCTTTGAGACAGCGCGACAACCATGCAGCCGAGGGCCATCAGCAGCAGGGCAAACCGGTGGCCCTGCTTGGCGCCGCGGTGATCACCGTTCCAGAAAAGCGCCACCAGCACAATCGACATGGCAAGTCCTGCGATGAGGAGCCACCCCGCAAACGGGTTGTCGTGCGCGTACATGGCGTGGCTGCATAGTACGTTGGCGAATCCCGCCACCAAACCGAACGCGAAGATACCGAATCGGTTGCGCATGGGAAGGGTTCTGCTTCGTTCGTTTTGTTCGGAGTTCTCTGCTTTCGGTGCGAGTTCGTCGTTGGTTGGGCGTACGAAAGAACATGCGCGCAGGAAAAGCCCGGAAAGCGCAGGGGAAGCAAGCAGCACTGAAAGCCAGAGGGGAGAAGGGGCGAAGGCGAGCCCTATGCCGATAGCGAACGAGAGGCATTGTGCCAAGCAGATCTCTTTGAGTGTTTTCGCCAGCGGCTCTCGCCCGAAAACCCGCACCCATCCTACGTACAGCATGGCCGACCCCACACCTGTCATAAGGCCGCTTGCCACGGCAAGAGTTGTCTCCGCAGCGGTTCCTAAGCCTGCTACGCGAACCAACGCTGTTCCAATAACGCATGCGCATGTTCCAAATCCAACGAAGTACCGACTGAGCAGTAGATGCTCCACACGAGCTAGCGCAGATCCGATAAAGATCAGGCAACAGGCAAGGCAAAGCAGCGAGATGAACATGTTGGAAAACAATGAGAGCAGAGGGTTGCTCGACTGCGTAAACGGTATGGCGCTGAAAAAGAGGATGTGGACCCATAGACGGTTGAGCGCGTAGCCTGCGATGCGTACTCCGGATTGCTTGCACGATGTTGCGGCCCAGCGTGCGATTGCGTTGCGCTGTTCCTCCATGCGACTGTTCCCCCGTATCGATATTCGAATCCGCGCGTCGTTTGTGAGGCGTCGTTTGCTCCCCTTTGGCGAAAGTCCCTGATCGGTGAAAAGTATAGCACTCCTCTTGAGGGGCACAGGGGGTCCTCCCTGTTTTAGGACTTCGGTCAAAAAGGACAAGCCAAGCCGATAACCTGGCTAAACGGTAAAAGACCTTCAAAAATCATAGAAATTTGCGATACGGGAGAAGGCGACTGCGCAATTCGATTCCAAGATTTTGGCGATACCTCAACACCCTTTTGGTGCGTAACGTTCTTTCTGCCCGCAGCATGGAGAGTGCGGGCGGTAGGGCGAGCGAGCACGAGAGGAGAGAAGGAGGAAACGTGGGGAAGCTGAACATCACGCGTCGTGGTTTTTTGCAATTGGCTGCTGCGACCGCAACTGTGGCGGGCTTGCAAACGGGTGGTCGCGCGTTTGCCGAAACGGCTCCTGCCGGACAAGTGGGCTCCGAAACGAAGGTGGTTCGGACATGCTGCCGCGCATGTGGCAAGAACGAGTGCGGTGTTTTGGTCACCGTTGTTGACGGTCGCGCCATCAAAGTAGAAGGCGATGCCGACACGGCGTTCCATTCCATGGGCAACTGCTGCACGAAGTCGCAGTCGTCGATGCAGGCTGCCTACCATCCCGACCGCCTGTATCATCCCATGAAGCGCACAAAGCCCAAAGGCGAGGCTGACCCCGGTTGGGTGCGCATTACCTGGGATGAGGCGTATGAGACAATTGCCGACAAGTTCTATGAGTTGAAGGATCGCTACGGCGGCGAGAGCATGTTCTTCATCGGTGGCACATCGCGTATCTGGACGCAGCATACGTACGATTCGTACGGCAAGATTGTCGATTCGCCCAATGCTCTTACGGCGTGGCAGATCTGCAAAGGGCCGCGACACTTCGCGACGACTCTGGTGTCGTCGTATGCGTATTCGTGGATGGCCACGACCGACCGTCCGAGGGTCTTCGTGTCATGGGGGTGCGCGTCCGAGATATCGAACTACGACGAGAGTTGCCGCACCACGGTCGACTTGGTGAACAAAGCGGACCACTACATCAGCGTCGATCCGCGCATGACTAACTTGGGGCACGAATCCGACATCCATCAGTGGCTGACGCCCGGCACCGACGGCGCGCTGGCTCTTGCTTGGGCAAACGTGATCATCAACGAAGGTCTGTATGACGATCTGTACGTGAAACGATGGATGAACGCTCCGTTTTTGGTGGTTGAAGGCATGGAGCCTTCCGGAGGCACGTACAACCTGCGCTCGCAATTCGCCAAGGACGGTGGCCTTCCTATGCGCACACGGCTGCTGAAGGAGATGGATATCAAGGAAGGTGGCAGCGAGCGCCGTTTTATGGTGTGGGACGAGTTGGCTGGTGTCGATGAAGCTCACCCGCTGCACGACAACGACCCTACAGGCCACTTGACGTACTTCGATGCGGAGACGGGTCTGTGGGAAGGCGAGCCGGATGAGCCTTGGGAGCGTTTTTACGAAAGTCCGCAGCAGAACCTGCCGGAGGGCTATTCGCAAGGCCGCGTTGCCGAGGCATCTCCCTTCAATCCAGAGATTGATCCAGCGTTGTACGGAGAGTTTCAAGTCACGTTAAAGGATGGCTCCGTGCATTCGATGCGACCCGTGTGGGATGTGTTTGTCGAGTCTCTTGAAGAGTACACGCCCGAAAAAGCGGCTGTGATCACCGGTGTGGCGGCTGATCAGATTGAGCTTGCCGCCCGCACCTACGCCACGCGCATCGACCCCTCCACCGGCTACGGCAACGGCGGCATCCAGTATGCGCTGGCGCTCGAGCACGCATGCAACTCAATTCAGAACTCACGTGCGTTCGACGCGATCGTGGGCATGACGGGCAATTTCGACACCCCTGCCGGGCATCGTGGCGGCACGAAGGGCAAGGCGGGATCTGCGCAGCCCATTTGCCATTCGATGTCGAATCCTCCTGCGAATTACGACGGGTGGTTTGAAAAGCTTCTCGGCGCTCAGGATTTGCCCATGCTGTCTTGGTGGCAGATGTGGGCCGATGCGGCGCATGTGTATCATGCGGCCCTCACTGGCGAGCCGTATCCGGTGCGCGGCGGCCTGTGCGAAGCATCCGATCATATGAATCAGGCGAATGCCTCTGTGAACTACGAGGCGCTCCAGTCGCTCGACTTCTTCGTGGTGCAGGATTTGTGGAAGACTCCTACCGCTGGCATGGCCGACATCTTGCTGCCCGTGCAGCATTGGCTCGAAGTCGACTATCCTCGCACCTCGCAGGGGTCGACGGGGGCCCAGGGGGCGTGCTGTCGCTGTATCGAGCCTCCCGCCGACGTGAAGATCGACACCGAGATTTGCGTGGACGTGCACCGCGCTATGAATCACCCATGGGTTTCTGCGGACAATTCGGCAGCCTCGTTCTTCGGCGAGGGCAACTACTGGCCCACGATGGAGGAGCTGCTCGATCAGACGGTCGCGCAAATGGGCATGACGTGGCAGGAATACAAGGAGGCATTCCAGGAGCACGGTTGGTGGGATTGCAAAGAGCTGCTTCCGGAAACATGGGGAACCTATCGTCGGTACGAAACAGGTCGCATCACGGAGAAAAAGGGACCTGGTGGAAACTACATCAAAGGCTTCGCGACGCCAACGGGCAAGCAGGAGCTGTGGTCGGTGCCGCTTGAAACGTACATGCCCGGCTCCGGTTTCGAGCTGCCCACGTGGGATCCCGCGCTGGAAACGGAGCTTGGCGAGCCAGGTTATTCCGAGGAGTGGCCGTTCCTCATGACCACCGGCCGGCGCATCCCGGTGTACTTCCACTCCGAGCACCGTCAGCTGCCGTGGTGCCGCGAGCTTTGGCCCGCGCCGCGCGTGGAGATCAACCCGGCCGACGCCGCGCAGCTGGGCATCGAGCAGGGCGACTGGGTGTGGATCGAAAGCCCGCGCGGTAAAATTCGCCAGACCGCCGATCTGTATTACGGTATAGCTCCTGGTGTCATCAATTGCGAGCATCAGTGGTGGTTCCCTGAGTTGCCCCAGGCCGATCATGGTTTTGCTCTATGCAATGTGAACTGCTTGGTGGAACCGACGCACCAAGATCCTATCTGCGGCTCATCTCACCTGCGTGCTTATGGTGTGAAGGTGTATAAAGCAACACCGGAGAATTCGCCATTCGGCAATCCCTGTCCTTGCGGCGTGGACGGCACGCCCATCATCTGCGACGCGTCCGACCCGCGTCTGAAGGAGTGGCTGCCCGACTACGAGATTCGAGAGGAG
>NZ_CBDTNW010000104.1:0-5036 GCF_965361815.1 Rubneribacter sp. | reverse complement strand
GTCGGCCTCGTTCGAGCCTTGCAGGTCGGCCAGCATCTCGTCTGCGTTGGGCACCATGCTCCTGAACTTCCACATGCGGAAGGGCCGGTAGGTGCCATCGGCGCGCACCCTCCCTATTCTCCACTGGGAGTACAGCGGCCCGGCTCCCGGGGACTTCGCGCAGATGACGGCGCAGAGGATGGCTCCGGGGATGAGGAGCAGCGCCACGGCCGCCCCGCTCGCCACCAGGTCGAAAGCGCGCTTCGCGAAGCGGTAGCCACGCCGCGAAAGCTCGGGGCGCACGCCGGAGTCGCGGCCCGCCAGCAGGCGCAGGGCCTCCTTATCCGTAAGGTATCCCGAAGCGTCCCACGGCTTTGCACCAGAGGGGACTGGGTATTCCAACCCCTTCGCACCCGATGCGCAGCCGGCCTCGGCCGCCTCCCCGGGCGCAGCCACGGCGCCGTTCCCAGCGCAAGAAACGCCAAGTCCGTCGGAGTTGCCGGAAGCCTCAAGGGGCGCATGGCAACCCTCCCGCCCCTCCGCGCATCCCTGTTCTATTCGTTTTTCAAGGTCGCTTTTGTACAATTTCCAAGCCGACTTTGACGGTTTTCTTCCTGCCGAGCATCTCCATTTCCAAGTAGGCGAGCCGTTTGTGGCGGTCCACCTTCTTGACCAGGCCCGCCTGATGCATGAGCGGGCCGTTGAGGATCACAATCTCATCGCCTTCCATCACGCCGTTCGAGAACCCAACCACACGCCGACCGGGCTTTGTGAACGCGTTGATGAACGCAACTTCCTGATCGTTCAAGGGGACGAACACATCGTTGTTGGCAAGCAGCCGGGTGAACTTGGGAACGGACCGCAACTCATCCCGCAGCTTTCCGGGATCGTCGGTCACCACAAACAAGTAGCCGGGGAGCAGCACCTCCGTGCGCATGCGCCACTCTCCCCGGATCCGCTTCTTCACTTCGTACTGGGGAACGAACGCCTCCTGAACAAGGTCTTGGCCGATCAGCTTTTCCAGCAGGTCGAGCACCTGCTTCTCCTGCCCGCCGACCGTCTGCACGACAAACCACATGCCACCACCTCCCCAGGAAAAACAGCAGAAAACACGCAGACCCCCCCCCAGGCGCACAATGGCCTGGAGGGGGTCTGCAAGACATGGCTTCGCCTTGGGTCCTTTGACCCAAAAGCTCAACAACGATATGGCCCCTTGATCGATCCGGAACGCGCACCCAGCGACGATCCCGCTTTCCTCAAGGTATGTCCGCCCTCGAAGCGCTCAGCGCCTCAAAGGCCTGTGCCGCTTGCACGGCAATGCAGTTTCCTGCCGTCAGACCTCCCTGTCAAGAGGGCTGGCGGCAGAAGGCTGCCGCTACACGCGCGCGTGCGCCCCGCGCGTGCGGTAGTTCTTCCTGGCCTCGGCCAGATAGCGATAGTGCTCAACCCGGTGGGCGTCGCTTGCTATGTAGGAGTACAGGTTCTCCTCGAACAGGCGCTTGGCCGGCTTCCGCTCGGCGCCCATCCTGCCCCCGGCCACGAAGTCGGCCGAGGCCTGCAGCTTGCACCCCATCCTCACCAGCCGACGCGCCACCTCGACATCCTCCTGGATGGCCCGGTAACGCTCCGGATGGGCGATGATCACCTGGTAGCCCTTGCCCTGCAGCTCGAAGATGGTGCGCTCGTACACTTCGAACTCGGGTTTGCGGGCGCGCGTGGAAAGCTCCAGCAAAAACTCGCCCGTCCCGTCGAAGCAGAGCCGATCGACCCACTCCATCCCCAGATCCATGAGCTTGGAGTGGTTCACCTCGAACCCCATGGTGAGGGGGAACCCGTCCGCATGGGCAGCCAACAGCTCGTAGGCGTCCCACATGGCATCGTAATCGAAATACGGGTCGCGGCAATGCGGCGTGCACACGATGGAGGTGACGCCCGCCTGGCGGGCGGCATCCAGCATGGCAAGCGATTCGTTCAGATCGCGCGCGCCGTCGTCCACTCCGGGAAGGATATGGCAGTGCATGTCCCTCATCGAGCGCCACGCCCTTTCCCGGCAGCGCCAGAGGAGGCGTACTTGGCGCGATTGGCGGCTTGGGCTGCAGCCACGCCGCGACCGGGCACGGACCCGCGCGCAGTGCGCGGCGCAGGCGGCGTGGGCGACTGCAGCGCCTCCACGTCCCTATCGCCCTTCACCCTGTCGCCGTCTTTGGTGTAGTACGCGTAATAATACTCGGAACCGGTGCCCTCGCAGAACGTGGCGCACACGCCCAAAACGTTCGCATCGGCCTTCTTCAATTGCTCGTAGGCGTCCACAAGCTCGGCGCGCTTGGTGGAGCCGGGCTTCACCACCATCACGGTGCCGTCCACCAACGTGGACAGGATGGCCGCGTCGATGAACGTGCCCACCGGAGGCGTGTCGAACACCACGTAGTCGTAGCCCTCCTCCAAAAGCGACACCAGCTTGCGGTAGCGCTTGGACGAGATGATGTCGGCGGGATTGGGGATGTTCGGCTCCACATCCAGGAAGTACATGTTCGGAGTCTGCGTGGCGGCCACGGCCTGCGACAGCGGCGTGGCGTCCGTGAGCACCGAATACACCCCCGCGGGAGGACGCACGTTCAACATGTCGGCCAACGTGCGCCGACGCATGTCGGCCTCCACCAAAAGCACGGTCTTGCCCGACGTGGCAATGGCCCGCGCCAGCTCCACCGAGCACGTGGACTTGCCCTCGTTGGGCACCGAGCTGGTCATGACGATGCTGCGGATGGGCTCGTCGGGGGACATGAACCGGATGTTGGCGAACAGGGTCTTCGCCGCGTTCTGCACCTCAAGGAGGTTGGACGACTTCTTCTTTTTGGCCATGACGGTACCCTCCCTAGCCTTTGATGGTGGGGATGCGGCCGATCACCGGCACGCCCAACAGCTCTTCCGCCTCTTCGGGGTTGCGGACCCGCGTGTTCAGCATGTCCATGACCACCACCACGGCGACAGCCAGGAAGATGCCGGCCAGGAAGGCCACTGCGGTGTACATGGTGCGCGGCGGGCCCGAAGGACTTGAGGGGACCTGGGCCTGATCGACCACGTTCACGCTCTCCACCCCCATGACCTCCTGGGCGACCGTGGACAGCACGGCAGCCGTCTCGTTCGCCACAATGGAGGCCGCATCGGCCTTGCCCGCCGTCACCGAGATGTCGATCACGCGCGTGGTGGTGCTGGACTCCACGGAGATCTTGTAACCGGAAAGGGAGTCCATGCCCAAAGACTGCGCGGTCTTCTCCTTCACCGTCGCCGACTCGGCCAGCATGGCGATGTCGTTTGCCATAAGCTGGCTGGCCGTCAGGTCGTTGTAGGCGGTGGTGTTGGAGGAGGACTCGCTGTCCTTTGAGGTCAGCACGTACACAGAAACGGTGGCCGTGTATTGGTTTTGGAGAACGCCCCAGCTGACGCCGGCCGTTGCAATGGCCAGCACCACCGGAAGCGCCACCACCAGGGCCAGGTGCTTCTTGAGCAGTTTGAACAGTTCGAGCAGTGTCATTCGTCCATCTTCCTGTTTTCCGACAAGTACGCCGCTATTTGCCTTCGACGGTGGTGGCCGCAGACTCGGGGTTCTGCCCCGAATCCACCGCCTCCATCAGCGCGGCCCAGCCTTCGGGATCCTCGTAGCACAGCCACAGGCCGGTCTCCTGATCGATGTCGCCCTTGTAGGGGCCCGTGCACGTGTAGACCACCGGGTCACCCGCCGACGCGAAGTCCGTCGCCAAGGAGGCCATGGTCTGCAGGTCCATGTTCGTGCTGACGCACGAGGACAGCCTCTGCACCAAGCCGGGAACCTCCACCGGCGGCGACTGCAGCACGCTCTTCATAAGGGCGAGCACCATCGCGCGCACGTTGGACTGGCGCACGGCGTCCTGGTCGTCGCCGTAGGCGGTGCGCATGCGCGCCAAGGCGACGCACTGGGTGCCGTCGAGAAGCTGGTTTCCCGCCTCGATGTGCACGACGTCCTGGTCCTTCGTATACACCTCGTAGTCGATGGTGTAGGGCACGTCCACGTAGATGCCGCCCATGGAGTCCACGAACTCGGCAAGCCCGGCGAACTCGATTTCGGCGTAGTAGCTGATGGGCACGCCGGTCAACTCCTGCACGGCCGTGACCGCGCCTGCCGCCCCCTCCTCCGAGAACGCCTGGTTGATCTTCACCTTGTTGCCGTTGAGCATATAGGGCGTGTCGCGCGGCACCGACACCATGGTGATCTGATGGCCGACGGGATCTATGCGAAGCAGAACCAGGGCGTCGGAGCGCTCGCCGTACGTTTCCCAGTTGTCGGAACCCACCAGCAGCACGTAGAACGGCTCCTGCTGGCTGTCTGCGGCGGTGAGCACCGTATCAAGCTCCGAACGCTCCTGCTCGTCCAGGGCCATGTTGCTGGAAAGCGTGCCCGTGTACCACGCCGCATAGGCGGCCGCGCCTCCCACGAGCACGACCAAAACAATGGCCGCAACAAGCAGCGCGCGCTTCAGCTTCTTGTGCTTCTTGCGCTTCTTGCGAACGCGGATGATCTCATCGTTCGACGAGGGATAGCCTCCGCCCTGACCACCTTGCCAGCCCGGATAAGCCGCCCCTTGGACGGGACGAACGCCTGCGACATGCGAAGAGCGAGGGCTTTGCGGCACACGCCCCGAAGGAATCCGCCCACCGGACCCGTGCGCGCCGCTTCCGCCCTGCACGCTGCCGCGAGCGCCTCCGCGATGCGCAGAGGCGTCGTGGCGACCGTGGGCCGCGTAGCGTTCGTCGTTTGAAAATCCCATGGGAAGCCGTGTGATCCTGTTCCACCGCGCCGAGCGCGAACGGCCATGCTCGCCAACGTCCGCAACCCGACCTATCTGTCATAAGTCTTCCCTATAATAGCGACGGGGTGCTCGTTTGGCAACGACATCGCCAATGTCCATGAAGTCTCCCCCTCCTTTTCGCGGGTCGCTTGAATTTTGAAGTCATCCGAACATTCGGCGTTTTCTCTCGCGCTTACCCGAACGCGTTCGGCTGGGTCTGGTCTGCTCCTTTCC
>NZ_CBDTNW010000103.1:0-2591 GCF_965361815.1 Rubneribacter sp. | reverse complement strand
GGCCGGGGCGGGCGGGCGTCCTCGTCAGGTTTTGCTCGTTATCTCCAATCCCGCGTGCATCGTCGTTTCACGGCGCGCAAGCGACGTCTCCACGAAGGCGATGCGACGATGTCGGTCTATCTTGCGGATGCGCGATTCGCACCCCCGCAAAGGCCCCTCGACAACCGTCGTCCGGCCGTCCACGATGCGCCCCCGGCTGAACCGCAGCACGAAGTCCTCATCCAGCAGCTCCTCGAACCACTGCTGCTCGCCGTCGGTCAAAAACGCGCACGCGTCGTCGTCCCCAACAATGGGCCGAACGGAAGCGCGAAGGGACCTCAGGCGCTTGCCCAGCGCGGCAGGATCGTCGGAATACAGGAACAGGTAGCCGCCGAACAGCGGATGCAGCTCAAGACGCCACACGCCGTCCCGCTTGCGCAGAAACTCCGCCCTGGGAACGAAGCAAGCGGAAAGAATGGAGGGATCTACCAGCTTGAGGCAGGCGCGAGCAGCCGCCTCTTCGGAACCGTTACGCGCAAGGGCGACACAGCATCGCGAACGAGAGCGTCGTTGAAACGCCCCCCCCCGTTTGGCTCTATGCTGTTGCGGCAGAATCGCCGTCATGGTGTCGGCCACGTCATCGCTTTCTCGCACGGAACGAAATGCCGCCGCAACCGATGATTGTCACCCTCAACGGAACCGACGGTTCGACCATAATAAGCCAGCGCACAAAGGGGTTCAAGCCCCCAACACCCTATATCCTTAAATCGGCTTTCGCAGCTGGGCA
Organism: Rubneribacter sp.; assembly: GCF_965361815.1. Classification (NCBI taxonomy): domain Bacteria; kingdom Bacillati; phylum Actinomycetota; class Coriobacteriia; order Eggerthellales; family Eggerthellaceae; genus Rubneribacter; species Rubneribacter sp. The sequence goes on along the minus strand of NZ_CBDTNW010000103.1, from coordinate 1,825 downwards.
AAGCACCGAAAAAACGCCCCCCCCCCCGCCGTTTACCAGGGACAACATAATATGCGACGGAACTTCGAACTGTTTTCGACCCTCCCCTATCCGACCGCGTGGATTTTTTCTTCAACCCCCCTTTGCGGCCAATCACGCCGGCGAGCGGCACGCGCTTTGCAGAGGGGGTCGCATCGCCGCCCTCCACGCCGCTCTTCGCTCCGCCCCGCAACATGTGCTTCCTCTTCGCGCGACGCACCTTTATAATATTGCGGTCAACATGACAGAGGTGCGGCTTCCATCAGTACCTTCGAAAAGCGCCGGAAAGCGCGGAGCGAAAGGGGACGCCGCCGAAGGGCTTTGCGGGTTTCCGACCGCTTTGCCCTGGGGCGCGGGAGAACATTCCGCGCACTGTCGCGCAGCGGAGTGCTGTCATGGTTTTGCACGAATCGCCTTTCCTGCCGAACCATGGTCCACAGCAAACTGGGAGAGGAAGGAAAGATGGAGTTCGTCAACACCTTCTGGGCGCTCGTGCCGGCCATCGTGGCCATCGTGCTCGCGCTCATTACGAAGGAAACCTACAGCTCGCTGTTCATCGGCATCGTGGTGGGAGCGTTGCTGCTCACCGGGTTCGACCCCGTCGGCACGGTGGACGCCATCATCAGCGGCGAGTTCATCCCCGCAGGCGGCACCGAGGAAGATGCCATGACCACCGGGCTCATACCCGCTCTTGCCGATAGCGCGGGCATCTTCGTGTTCCTGGTGATCCTGGGCATTCTGGTGGCGCTCATCAACTCCACGGGCGCGTCGGCGGCGTTCGGCAAATGGGCGGCGAAGAATGTGAAGAGCCGCATCGGCGCGCAGATAGCCACGTTCGTGCTGGGCGTGCTCATCTTCGTGGACGACTACTTCAACTGCTTGACGGTGGGATCGGTCATGCGCCCCGTCACCGACGCGCAGCAAGTGTCGCGCGCGAAGCTGTCCTACCTCATCGACGCCACGGCGGCGCCCATCTGCATGATCGCGCCCGTGTCGTCGTGGGCGGCGGCCGTGTCCGGCGTTGCCGCCGACCTGAACGTCGACGGCATCCAGCTGTTCATCAGCGCCATCCCGTTCAACTTCTACTCCCTGCTCACGTTGGTGTTCGTAGTGGCCATCATCGTCATGGGCTTTGACTACGGCCCCATGGCAAAAGCCGAGCTGAAGGCGCTGCGCGAAGGCGAACTTGGCTCGCTTGGCAACGACGAGCCGGTGGAGAACACGCGCGCCCATCTGCTGGACATGCTCATTCCCATCCTGGTGCTCATCGTGCTGTGCATCGTGGGCATGCTCTACGTCGGTGGATTCTGGGATCCCGAAACGGAGGGCTACCAAAACGTCATCCTCGCCTTCGGTGACACCGACGCGTTCGTGGCGCTGCCGTGGGGTTCCATCATCGCGCTCGTGTTCGCGTTCGTGTACCTGCTGGCGCGCCGCGTGGTGAAGTTCAAGGACTCCATGGACAGCATCATCGCCGGCTTCAACGCCATGGTGCCGGCCATCCTCATCCTCACGTTCGCCCTCACACTCAAGAGCATGACCAGCGCGCTGGGCGCCGCCGAATTCGTGTCGGGCTGCATGGAGGGCGCCGCTGCGGGCCTGTTCAGCATGCTGCCCGCCATCATCTTTTTGGTGGCATGGGGCCTGGCGTTCGCCACGGGCACCAGCTGGGGCACGTTCGGCATCCTCATCCCCATCGTGCTGCCCATCTTTGCGGGCGAGCCCGAGCTGCTGACCATCGGCATCTCCGCGTGCCTGGCGGGCGCGGTGGCGGGCGATCACTGCTCGCCCATCTCCGACACCACCA
>NZ_CBDTNW010000102.1:0-23991 GCF_965361815.1 Rubneribacter sp. | reverse complement strand
AGCCCGGCTTTCGCCGGTCTGTTCAGCGCTGCGGGCTCAGCCGCCCACGCCCACGGCCCCCTGTGTGCCAGCGCCTGCAAGGTTATCGGGCCGCCCGCTGCCCGCATGGCAGGCCCTCCCTCGCGCGCCCCACGGCACCCCTGCCCATGGCGCTACCGCTTTGGGTTCGTGCGCTTGCGTGGCCTGTGCGCACCGTCGGCGGCAGAGACGGCGGCTGCGGCGGTCGCCGTGCCCGGGTCGGCCGTGACGAATCCCGGGCCCCAGACAGCAGGAGACGGCCCGCAGGCCGTCCCCGAGAGCTCGTATGCCGTTGTGCGTGCCCGCGTGGCTACTTGACCAGCTTGAAGCCCACGGTGCCGTCAGGGGCCGCCACGTACACGCGCGTGGCCATTGCCGCGTTCATCTGCTCCAGCGTGTCCCAGGCGCCGAAGGCCCACAGCAGGTCCTCGTACATGGTCTGGTCGGAGGGCACCAGGTCGGGATCCACGCCGTCGAGCATCTGGCCCAGGGTCATCGGGCCCAGGTCCTCGCAGTGGTAGACGGTGTCCAGGTCGGGGAGCTTCCAGGCGGTCTCGTTCGTGATGGTGGCAGTGGTCATGGCGTCCTCCAATCGGTAGAGATTAGCAACTGATAATATCATAAGCCCAGGCCAGCGTATTATCAAGTGCTAATCATCCCTCCATTGAGATTACACATTGCTAATCCCTTCCAGCTGGGATAGACTGTTCTGGTACACCACGGGAGAAGGGCAAAGGGCATGCAGATCACCGAGGCCATAAAGCACATGTGCGAGAAGAGCGGCAAGGGCGTCGTGGGTGCCTCCCAGGCGCTCGGGAAGTCCAGGATGTACCTTTCTGCCCTCATATCGCGCGGGAGCTACCCGCGCACCGACACCCTCGTCCAAATCGCCCAGGCGTGCGGATACAAGCTCGTGCTCGAGGGGAACGGGGAGAAGATCGAGCTCGACCCCGAACCGTTCGTGAACCAGGTCGTTGTCGAGTACGACCCCTCTTCCATCGAGCGCCCGGGGAATTAGCCCGCCTCGCCCAGGCCGCCTCCGCCGACCTCGGCTGCGCGCGCCCTGGCAATGCTTTCCTCCTCGCCATACCAGCGCATGCGATACTCCCATGCGCCCATGGTGACGCCCACCTCCTTCATGTCCTGCTCCTTCTCGGCGGCCGTGTCCTGGATGATGGAGTCATCAAATTGGATCCTCGTCTCGCCCTCATTGGGGATTGACTCACCAAAGCCGCGCGACACGTGCATGGCCGCCCTGGCTATCGAGACGATCGCGCCTTCCAGGCCGTTCTCGTGCCGGCGGATGTTGCGCATCAGGGCCGAGTTATCGCTACTGACCTCCGTGGCCGTCTTCACGTACCCGCGCGAGTCGTCCATGTCGAAGTAGCTGATGCCGAAGCCCGTGAGGTCGCCGAGCATCTGCAGGGCAACGCGGAAGGCCTCGATCTGCCCGCTCGTGCGGAGCGCTGGCGCGAATTCTTGGATGGTGTCTTCCGTCGACATGACCTTGCGGAAGACGGTGCAGTCTTGTTTTCCGAAGGGGATGGTGACGTTCTTGTTGCCATCGGTCTCACGGTCGAAGAGAACATCGCTAAGAAAAACACGCATCTTGCTCAGGTCAATCTCGTTGATGAGCGCGTCGAAGGTGAGGTCCACGGCTTGCACCGCATCCACCGCGTCCGCGAAGATGCTCTGTCCGTAGGGACTCATATCCACCCTGGTATTCGTGACCGCCGGCTTGACGATGCCGAAGGTGGGGAAAGGGCAGCCCGTGTCATAGACCGGGAGGATGCCCACAGGCGCGAGCTCGTTGCCCTCGTGGTCGAAGCACACGGTGACGATCCGGTACGTCTCCTCGCCTTCATCGGTGAGAAGAACGTCCGCGTTGTCACGTGAAGGTATGGAAGGTGAAGATGGGGAAAGGTCTGCCGAGAAGCCCATGCCGCCTTTGAGATGCATCTGCAGCTGGTCCACGGCCTTGCCACGATAGAAGGCACGCGTGACGAAGGCGCATTCGCTGATGCCGTCCTCATCCCAGCTCAAGGGAATGACCATGCGAGCGTCGTAATGGCGAATACGGACCTTCCGCTTGCCCAGGTCAATCCAAAGCGCCCAGGCACCAGTGCCGAGCCCGAAGGCACGCACGACGGTGGCCTGCGCCGCGTTCATGAAGTTCGTGGAAGAGAAGAACGAGTTGATCCAGTCGGTGGCCTTCTGGTTCTCGCAGACCACCTTCACCTCCTCGTTGAGGAGAAGAGAACCCCACTCCTTGCAGACGCGCATAGCAGGGTGAATGCTTCTACGGTGAACGGCATACACACGCCCCATCCCGTCCTTGTCCCTATAGTCGTAAAACTCCCCGCGTGCGCTCATCCAGTCGTCCCAGGATCTAATCCAGGGCTCCATGTCATCCAGGGGAAGAACAAACCCTAGCTTACGCAGATAGTCCTTAACATGCTCCGGCACCCAGTATTCGTCGAGACCATTAGCGCCCATGCGTCACCTCCGATAGTCCGGCCGATAAGGTCAGGTGAAGTGTCCGCTGCCGTCACAAACACCCGCATGCCTTAAAATGCCGAGAAGAGCTTTCGGTTTGAGAAGAGAAGCTGGGGAAGACCATGCAGAACAGGTACACGGGCGACATTGGCGACTACAGCAAGCTGGGCCTGCTCCGGGCTCTGCAGTCGGCAGGCTTCTCGATCGGGCTCAACTGGTATCTCACGCCAGACGAGACGCACAACAGCGACGGCCGCCACGTGGACTATCTCAAGCAAGAGAAGTACCGCGCATGCGATCCAGGCCTATGGCTTGGCCTCAAGGCGATCGTCGATGGAGATAACAGAGAAGTGCGCTACATGGAGAACGACGACATCTTGCAGGCAACGTTCTTCTCCGACTGCCTCGACTTTTCCGATGATGATGTAAGCGGAAAGCGTAAGTGCAAGCCGAAAGCCGAGAGAACCGCGCTTCGTGGTGATTGGTTCAGAAGATCTCTCGCCCGGTTGGCGGGAAAAGACATCGTGTGCGTTGATCCAGACAACGGCCTGGTCGTACCCTCCGCATTGGGAAGGCCGAAGGAGAACAAGTACGTCCTGCCCGAAGAGCTCGCCAGGTACTACGCCCAGGGTTCCACGGTCGTCTACTACCAGCATAAGGCAAGGCGAAAGGACCCCTTCTACACTGATCAGCTAAAGGCGCTGCTGAGAAGAGAAGACCTCCCCGGCGCTTCTGGCCTTGCATTGATGTTCGAGAAGGTCTCGCAGCGCTACTACATGTTCATCGTCCAGCCAAGGCACAGGGAGATGGTCGAGAAGAGCGTGCAGGACATGCTCTCTACGTCCTGGGGCGATCACTTCCGCCAGCTCTGACGCGCAATCGCTTAGGCGCCAATAAGGGCGAGAAGAGCCAACGTCACCAAGGCGCACGCCAACAGCCGCATGAACTCGAGCATGGCGAGAACGGCGCAGACGCCGACGGCAATAAGAATGGCGAGAAGAACGATGAGAAAAGCCATTGCCTAACCTCGCAATACGTCGTCCATCATGGCATAGCGAACAGCGTCTATGGAATGGTCATTGCCGTCTGGAATCTCGTCGATCCAGTTGCCCTCCTTGTCCTTCTCGAATTCCTTCAAGGTGAATTCGGAGAAGGTCAGCGGGCAGCGCTCCGGGTCGATCACGATCTCGCGCAGCCCAGCCAGCCACTCATAGGACAAGCGCCGCATCCTGGCTTTGCGTGCCGCATGCACCCGCAGCCCGAGCTCGCGCCTCCACACGTTCATCTGCACCTTGCTATCAGGCGTGTCGTCGCAGTAGACGATCTGGTCGTGGAAGTACGCCTCCGCGCCCTGTTCGTCCGGGAAGGTGAGAGAATCCACCACGATCTTGCCCGTCTCTGCCGGCATCATCTTGTTCGCCGAGTGCTCCTCGAAGATGAGAAGGCGCCGCGCGTCAGGCTCCCAGGCACAGCGCACGAAGCGCCACGGATCCGGGAACCAGCCCCAGTCCACTCCATTGCGAATGCGTTGGAAGGTGCGAATGCGAGAGTCAGAAAGCTTCGCCTCGTGCACGTTGTCGAAGATGGCGCCACCGGTACCGGTGATCTCTCCCAGGTACTCCCAGCGCCACGCCTGCTCGTTCGTGGCGCGCAGGTACTCGGCCTCCTCGACAAAGGGTGCGCCCAGCCAGTCGGGATGCGTCTCTATCACATCGAGGTAAGAAGAACCGCGCACAAGGGTATCGTCACGCCTCACGCGCTCCAGCCGCTCCACGTTCACCCATGACCACATCGTCTTGGGCGGGTTATAGCTGTAGAAGATCCAGAATCGGTCGCCGCCACGGCGAAGAGAATTGAGAATGCTTCGCACGGCCTCCACGCCCTCGAACTGGTCCAACTCCTCGAACCACACCACACTGCAATAGCCCTTGGTGAACTTCACGCCCTTGAGCTTGAGAGGATCGTCCGCACCGCGGAACACGATGCGCTGCCCAGTAGGGGTGTAGGTGATCTCCATGGGAGAAACGCGGCAGCGGAAGACGCCCTCCAGGCCGAGCACCTCGATCGCCCACTGGGTCTGCTGGTAGACGGAATCGCGCAATGTGTTGGAGAAGCGCCTCACCACCACCGCGTTCGCCTTCGGGTTGGCAATGATGAGAAGAACAATGGCTATGGAGATGAACGAGCTCTTCGTGGACCCGCGCCCGCCCGGCAGCCAGTAGTGCGTGTGGCCGTGCGCCATCACGTCGCCCAGCACCGGGTGGAAGCGCGGGATGACGAAGTCGGAGACGTTAGTCGCCATCGGCGTCGCCTCCCTCGCCGTCGGAGTCGTCGGCCATGGGCTCGATGACCAATCCCAGGGTGAGCTGCACCGGCGCGTTGTCGGCCTCCTCGGCCTTGCGCTCCATCTTGCCGTACTCCATGGGGTACTTCCGCTCGAGCAGCCAGGCAGCAGCGGTCCAGTACTGCGCCCTGGATTCCGCAGCCGACTTGATGGTCGTGAGCAGGCATCTCTTGTACTGGGCCTCGGCCTTTTTTAGTTCTTCGTATAACGCGCGCTTCACTCCGGTCTTGGCGTTCTCGCCTTCCTTGAGCCAGCGGTAGAACGTCGCCTGGTGCACGCCGATAGCGGCGATGATGTCTGCGTCGCAGAGCCCGTCGCGCTTGAGCTCGACGATCTGGTCCACGAGCGCGTATGTCAGCTTCAACTTAGCGGGCATGGATAGCCACCTCCTCAAGGTGGCATGGTGCCTTCGCGTCACAAACTGGCATACAGAGGGGTGAAAGGGTGAAAAGCTTTCGGCCTTTGCACCCTTTCACCCTCGCGTCACTTGCCGTCGCGTCGGTCCCGCCTGGACTTCAAGCCGTACTTCCTGCAGAGCCGGCTGTTTCGCTGCCGCATCCGGTCACGCTCGCGCCGGATCGCCGCAACGTCGTCCTCGTCGGCCTTCTCCTCGCGCTCTGCCTGCAGCACCTCGTTGAACGCTATCTCCTCGTTCAGGTGCATCATCTCGGTGCACATGGGGCAAAGACCGCTCTGCCTGTTCAGGCGCACGCCAACGACTCTGCACTCGGGGCACACCTGCTGCACTCGCAGGCTCACGTGGCATCGGCTCGCCTGGCTCTCGATCGAGCGCACGGAGCGGTCGGTTCCGCACTCGCGCAGCAGCGCGTCGTGCACGGCCTTCACGCCCAGGTGCCCGTTCGCCCGCATCACGTCGATCTCCCGCGTGGTCCACTCGTGCCAGGCCTTCGCGCTCACGACGGCCACCGCCCAAAGAGCGGAGGACGAAAGGCAGGGTGAAAGCCTTTGACCCCCTCAAGCCTCACGGGAAGGGTGCGGGGGTGTGTTGTCGGGGTGCTTCGTCCCCGACACACATCCCCCTCCCCACAAAAAGTTCTATATATAAGGGTTTCTTTTGCCCCCCTAAAGCATGAATTTTGAGGGTTTTGGGGGTGGCCGTCAGGCGATGGGAAGCTCACCCTGGACCCCCTCTCCCTTGTCGGCGGCATCGCCCGAAGAGCCAGAAGTTGCCGCATCATTTGAGGTCGGCTCGGGCTCGGGCGGCTTGCGCACCACGATGGCGCGCCCGGTCTCCTGGTCGATGCCGCGCATGAAGCGCTTGGACTCGTCGAGCCACCGCTTCACGGTCGGCTGGCTCCAGTGCAGCGCCTGCTGGGCGTCGTCGCGGAAGCAGAACTCGCCGGAGCCGATCATCTTCTCGCACACAGCATCCAGGGACGCGACCTTGCCCAGGTTCTCGGCCTCGGTTCGCAGCTTCCTGGCCTCGCTCACGCCGCCGTAGTTCGGCTTGCAATCCTCGAGCAGCCCCGTCGAGTCGACGGTGTGCAGCGGGAAGGTGAACCACATGTCCAGCGGCGCCTTCGGGGCGAACTCGCGCAGCGTGAAGGAGAGGCGCCACCCGGTAAGGTGCGAAGTTGCCGCAAGCTTGTAGGACTGGCGGGCGGCCTCGAGCGTGCCCGGCTCGAGCACGAGCTCGGTCATGTCGAGCACCGCGTCGGGGGCGCGTCCGAACACGCCGGAGCCGCTGCCACGGTCGATCGAGCTCTTCAAGCCCTGGGCGCCTTTGCTGTGGTGGTGGCTGATGACCACGGTGCATCCCAGGTTCACGCAGATCTCGTCGAGCCTGGCGAAGAACTCGCGGATGTCCTTGGCGTTGTTCTCGTCGCCGTCCTGCACCATGTAGGCCGGGTCGATGATCACCATGCCGAAGTCGCCGGCCTTGCACCGGCAGAAGAGCTCGCCGGTGATCTCCTCCAGGCCGCAGCTCTTGCCGCGCAAAGGCCACACGGTCAGGTTGTCGCGCACGACCTTGGCGTCGGCGCTCTTGGCGATGCTCACCGTGGAGATTCGCTTTTGCAGCGTGCGGTGGTCGGTCTCCAGGTCGATGTAGAGCACCTTGCGCTGCGCACAGCGGAAGTCGATCCACCAGCCGCCGGTCGCCACGCTCACGGCCAGGTTGATGAGGCCCCACGTCTTGTTCGCCTTGGACGGGCCGGTGAGCAGCATCTTGTGCGTCTCCAGCAGCACGCCCTCAACGATCTCGGCCGGCATCTCTGGCAGCTCCTCGGGGACCACGATTGCCTGCTCGAAGGCGGGCAGGCGCGAAGATCCGCTTGTTGCCGCAATGTCCTCGGAGACGACGGAGGCCGCGTCGTTCGCGGCCTCCACGTCGTGCATGTATGCGTCCTTGCTCACGCCCATCAGCGCCACCTCGTGTACCAAAGCTTGTAACCGGTCGTGATCGAGGGATCCCTCTGCTCGAAGTCCCACTCCTTGCCGCGCATGGCCATGAGGTACTCGTCGGCGTCCTTGGCGCCGCCAGGGTACGGAGGCATCACGGCATGGGGTACCTTGAGAAGGTCCAGGTCGTGGCATATCCGGTCGCGGGTCTTGCGCCCCTCGTCGTCCTCGTCCATGGCCACGGTGATCTTCTTCGGGCGCAGCTCGGGCGGAGTTGCGTACAGGACCTGCGCGAAGCGCCGCGCGTTGGCAACGCCTCCCAGGGCCATCGTGTCGCCGCCGGTGATCTTGGCAAGGGCCATCGCGTCGATGAGCCCCTCGGTCACATAGACCTGCTCGGCCGCCACCGAGAGAAGCCACTCGCACCACAAAGGCGAGGCCAGCCCACGCGGCCGCCACTCCTTGTTGCGCGCGTCGCCTGGGCGGCACACGGTGCGCACCATGCAGTAGTTGGCCGTCGAGAAGTCCTTGTTCCAGAACGGTATCGTGATGAAGCCGAACGCCTTGGGCTCGTACACGCTGAACTCCGGCATGATCTCCTTGGGGTCCCTCGTGAAGCCGAGCCCGAAGGTCGCCGCGTCGCCGTCGTCGAGCCCGCGCCAGCGAAGGTAGCGCCGGCCGATGTCGTTCTCCGCATAGTAGAGCTGCCCGAAGGCGTTGCCGCACGCCTCGGCGCAGTCGGCGCCACCGGCCTCGCGCGGAGGGTCGAAGAGCGGCCTGGGCTTGCGCTTCGGCCTCTGCCTGGGCTTCCTCGGCTCGTCGTCGTCCGACAGCCGATAGCCCACGGCATCCGCCACGGCCCTGGCCTGCTCGGCGAAGCCATCGATACCGTCGAGCTCGGCGATCAGGCTGAACACGTCCCATGTCTTGCCGCACCCGAAGCAGTGCACGGTGTTGTCGTTGGCGTAGTAGTGGGCGGAGGGGTCGCGGTCGTCGTGGTTGGGCGACGGGCACCGGAATGACCTCCGCAGGTCTGTAATCCCGCAGCGCACGTTCAGCAGCTCGGGCATGAGCTCTCGCAGCGCGTCGCGGTCGGTCTCGGTGATCATCGGCTCACCTCCCTCGTTTTGGGGAAGTTGCCGCAAGGTTTATAATCCCCCGAACAGAGCGCCAAGCTCTGCCTACAGGTGACCCGCAGCCCGCTATCCGCCAAGATTCCGGCTGTGGGTCGCCCCATGATAAGGGCCATCACATCTGGCCTCCATCCTCGTCGATTTCCTCGAAGAGCTCGCGCCAGTCGCCGGCCCAGCCGACGGCCGCCGCGATAGCCTTGCCGCGCTTCGGGTAGGGAGGCTCGAGCCCCCGCACGATCCGCGATACCGCCGGGCGCGAAATGCCCGTCGCCTTCGCGATCATCGCCTGGGTGCCGCGCTTCTCGCAGATCCGCCCTATGCGCAGCGTGCGCTCCATTACGAGCGCGCGGCCACGGCGGCCGCGTCGCCCTCGTCGCCGGCGTCCGCGCCGCAGGCGTTCGGGAACACCTTGTCGCGGCAGATGCGCCAGCGCCCGTTGACCTTGTCGGCCGGGATGCGGCCCTCGGTGATGCCGCGCCGGATCGAGTTCACGTGCTCGCCGGTCACCTGCGCAAGCTGCATCGGTGTGAGGAACAGGGGGAGGTCGTCGATCCTGTTGCCCATGGTCTTTCCTTTCGCTAGACAGTCCTTCCTAGGCGCAAAAGCCGACGCCGGGGAGAGTTCCGTTGCCCTCCGTGGAACACCGTTTCGCTCCGTTGCGTCGGCGGGCCATAGAGTAGCACAAGAAATCCCATCACGGCTAACATCAATTGAAAATTATGGTATGATTGCCCTACAAGCATTGTCCGTTTCGTTGCGTGGTGGTATGATTCGTTGCGTAGTGTTGAACCGTTCACCCGACGATTCGCACCGCTCCACCACAGAACGCACACATTGGAGGACGAGGACATGGCAAAGACCATCAAGGACCTACGGCAGGAGAAGGGCTACCGCAGCGCCCGGGAGTTCGCCGACGCCCTGGGCATCGCGACCTCAAGCATGTCCCGCTACGACAAGGACCCCGAGGCCATCCCGCTCAAGCACGCCTGGGCGATGGCCGACCTTCTGGACTGCTCCATAGACGAGGTCGTCGGCCGCGAGCGCGTCACGTCCGGCGCCAGCGAGCTGCAGGACTTCTACGACGGCCTGCTGCCCGAGACCCGCGCCCTCGTGGACGAGTTCATCGAGTTCGCCGCCATGAAGGACAGGGCCGCCCGCCAGCGGGTCCAGGCCGTGGAGGACGGCAAGTACGACCGCCTCTGCCAGTTCCACGAGCGCGCGTTCCACCAGGCGCTCTACGACAAGGCGGGCTTCGGCGAGGTCGTCGAGTTCGACACCCCGGCAGACGAGCGCATGGCGTTCATGCTGTTCCTGCGCGACCAGGCGGCCGCCAAGCGCAAGCCCGGCATCGACCTCCACATCGAGGGCCTGGAAGAGGAGATGCGCGACGGCTACATCGACGCCGACGGCACCGAGCGCCACTGGACCGAGGAAGAGCTCCAATCCATGCTCGCCGACGAGCGGGCACAGATGGACGAGGAATACGGGAGGAAGGACGAGGAGGTGATAGCCAAGGTCATGGAAGCCTACGACAGGCTGCACGGATCCCAGCTTCTCGGCGACGGCCACAGGGTCACCGTCGAGTACGCGGCGACGCGCCTGCCCAAGTAGGCAGAAAGCAGGTGGTCCGCAGGGTGCGCCAACACCCCACGGACCGGTGTCCAACTCTAGATTGCGCCTAGGAAGGACGGTGTCATTATATGGCATCCAACACCCACATGGACAGCGCCCAGCCGCGCGTCCGCACCAATTCCCCGCTGGCAGACCTGCGCAAGGCCGCAGGATATCGCAGCAGCCGGGACTTCGCCGCAGTGCTCGGCATCCCGGCAACCACCTACTCGCGCTACGAGCGCACCCTGGCAGACCCCGACTCAGGCATACCGCTTCGCGCTGCATGGGCTATCGCCGATAAGCTCCACTGTTCCATAGACGCGGTTGTTGGCCGCGACGAGGCCATGGGCGACGAGGGCCGCGACCTAAACGCCGCATACCGCACGCTCAGCGACGGCGGCAAGGAGCGCTTCGACGAGTACCTGCAGTTCCTGGCATTCCGCGACCAGCTCATCGCAAGCCAGCAGGGCAGGTGATCGGCATGGCGGAGAAGACCAACGGCAAGGGAAGCATCTACCAGCTCGACAAGGGCAAGGACGGCAAGAAGCCCAAGAGCAAGTGCCGCAAGTGGCGCCTGGTCGTGTCGCTCGGCAAGGACCCGCACACCGGCAAGTACCGCCAGAAGGCCAAGAACTTCAACGGCTCCTACACCCAGGCACAGCGCGAGCTGCGCGAGTTCGTCGCCCAGATCGAGGGCGGCAACCTCGTCAAGCGAAACGGCTGGACCTTCAACGGCTACGCCAAGCACTACGTCGACACCCGCGTCGCGGCCGGCGAGATCCAGGAGCGCACCGCCAACAGCCTGCGCGGCACGCTCAAGGCACTGGGCTACCGCATCGGCGAGCTCAGGCTGCAGGAGATCACGCCCGAGGTCATCGAGGCGGCATACATCGACCTGCGCGCCGGCGAGAGCCTGTCCGGCAAGCCGCTTTCGGGCCGCACGCTCTACAACATCAACCTCAGCGCGTACCTCATGTTCCAGAACGCCAAGGAGAAGGGCATCGTGGGCGAGAACCCGCTCGAGAAGGTGCCCATGCCCAAGAAGGACACCAAAGAGAAGGAGTCGCTGTCGGCATCCGCGTACAGCGCCCTGATCTCGGCGCTCGACCCGGCGGAGCGCTACCAGTGCGCCGTGCTGCTCTGCGCGACGCTCGGCCTTCGCCGCAGCGAGTCGCTGGGCCTCTCATGGGGCGACGTGGACTTCGCCAACGGCACCGTCAACGTGCACGCATCAACCGACGACCACGCGGGGCTCAAGGAGCCCAAGACCGAGGCCGGCTTCCGGCTTCTGCCCATGCCCGAGCAGCTGGCCGCCGCGATCATGCGGCGCAAGGAGGCTGTCATGCCGAGCCTCATCAAGTACCACCCGGAGCGCGTCATGCGCGTGGTATCGACCGACGGATCGTGCCCGGCGGGCTGCGTCGAGATCGAGGGCAAGTTCTACGACATAAGCGGCAAGGTGGCCGTCTGCTGCGACGACGACGGCGAGCGCCCGCTGCCCGACGGCCTCTCCCGCTGGTGGGCCCGCCACCGCAAGGACTACGGGCTTGAGGGATGGACGCTGCACGCTCTGCGCCACACGTTCCTGAGCCTGGCCGCCGCCCAGGGCGTGCACCCGTCGGTGATGATGCGCCTGGCCGGGCACAAGAACCCGAACATCACGATGAAGATCTACACGCACGTCAACATGGAGTCCAAGCGCGAGGCCATGGATGCCATGCAGGCCGCGTACATGCTGGCAGGGTAGTAAAATGGTGCGAAGTGATGCGGGCGTGGAGCGGGCACAATTCTTGATTCTTTCTTTACTGGAAGGATGCAGGCAGACGGCCCAAACCAAGAAACAAGCCATCTACCTGCATCGTTGCAAGTGGGGTTCAGTTACAATCCCAAGTGTACAAAGGGGTGTCTTCCCCTTACTCCTCCTCCGCCTGCCGCGCCGCTTGCACTTGCTCGATGGAGATGGTGGGGATGCGCACGAACATGAGGTAAATCAAGAACAGGGCGACGCAGCCCAAGATCACCCACACCACGGGCTTCTGCACGATGAGCGCGCTTGCGCCCATGACCAGAAACGACACGGTGAGGATGCGCACCTTGGTGGAAGCTGGAATACCGCCTGCTTGTTTGAACGCCTCCACGTAGGTCTTGTACACCTTGGTGGAGACGATCCAGGCATGGCAGCGCGGCGAGGACTTCGCGAACAGGAAGGTCGCCAGAAGCAGGAGGGGAGTGGTGGGCAGCACCGGCACGAACACGCCGACGCATCCGAGGATGCAGGCGATCCAGGCGCCGATGAGCATGAGGATGCGGAGTGCGCGGTTCATGGGGCGTCCTTCCGGTTGTCGTGCGTTTGGGGCAGTATAGCAGACGCCCATCGCGCTCGCGCGGCAAAACCGTCCCCGTGCGCCAGATGGAGGGGTTATCCCTTTTCCTGCCAAATTGCTGCTGCCGTGGGCCCGTGCCGGCGGCGGGTTCGGCAGAGAGAAGCCCTTCCGGTGGCGAGAAATCACCGAAGTCGGAAGATTTCAGGGGGCGCGGGCGGTCCTGGGAGCCCCTTTCTGATAGCGGATCTCTTCCGACCAGGCGTTTTGCTCATGCAGCGGCGGGTGGTGGTGGAAGAGTTTTCCGATTTCGGTGATTTCTCGCCACCGGAGGGGCTTTCCGCCGTTCTCGTCGCACCGGCGCGCCGCTTGCCGCCGCCCGCAGTTGCTCTTCGCGCCGCCTCTCGCGCTGTGCCGCGGCCGTCGCCATCCTTTTCGCGCCCGCATGCCGCGCCCGCGACGCCGTCCCCTGCGGCAGGTTGAATTTCAAAATGCAACAGCGTTGCGTTCGACCTTGCAGCGACGAAGTCCGCCGTCCCCTGCGCGCCGTTTGGCACCGCGGGGGTTTGCGTCCGGGAGCAGGGCGTGGTACCATCGGATCGACCGGACAAATAGCCTGGTTTTTCTCGAAGGATGCCTGCGGGCATCCTTCGTTCGTTTAAGGGAAAGATGAGCAAAGAGTAGTCTTTGGGAGCCTTTCCCGGTCGGAGGAGGAGGGCCGTGCAGGCAGACAGCGGACAGGCGGATGCCGTGAGGATCGTCATCCGGGAGGGCAAGCCGCCCTTTGCGGCGCGGGCGCTCCACGGGGCGGCGGCCTTGCTGTGCCTGGCCATGCTGGCGGCGCTGTGCCTTCTGGCCGTGCCGCGGCTCTTTGGGGTGCACGAGTTCAACGTCACCTCCTCTTCCATGTCGCCGGCCTACCCGGTGGGATCGCTCGTGTTCGCCGTGCCCGTTGATCCGGCTTCCGTCCGGCCGGGCGAGGTGGTGTCGTTCGTCATGAACGAAGACTTGGACGTGGCCACCCACCGCGTGGTGGAGAACGACTACGAAAACGGCCGCCTCGTGACCAAAGGGGATGCCAACGCCAACCGCGACGACCCCATTCTGTACGAGAACGTGGTGGGCGTGGTGCGCTTCTCCGTTCCGATGGCGGGCGGCGTGATCGACAAGCTGTCGAACGACCAGGCGGGACGCATGGCCGCTGCGGGTGCGGCCGTGTGCCTGGTGGTTTTGGTGGTTTGCCTGGAGGTTGCGGCGGGGCTGCTCTCCCGCAGGCAGCCGACCGTCTCCGTCGCGTCCGCCGACGGCCTTGCGCCGAAAGGGGGCCTGCGATGAGGGGCGGCCTTCGGAAGTCCGCGCCTGCGGCGTTTGCGGCCGTGGCGGCGTGCGCGGTTGCGGCGGCCCTGTGCCTGCTGCTCGCCGTGCTGGCGCCCCTTCCGAGCACGGCGGCGTTCACCTCGGCCACCGCGAACAGCGAGCCGAACGCCTTCACGCTGGGCAGCGTGAAGATACGCCTGGTGGAAAACGACGTGCCGGCCGAAGGCGCCGAAGCCGACGTCCCCTTTGGCGAGGATGCCAAGAAGGTCCAGGTGGAATGCATCGGGCGCAACCCGGCGGTGGTGCGCGCGTACCTGTATCCGGACGTGGCGGAAACGGACGGCACGAGGATGTGGGCCGCGCAGGATTGGTCGGAGCCGCAGGACGGCCGCATGAGCCTGGGCCCCGTGACGCTGCACTTGGCGCAGGGCTGGGAGCAAAGCTGGACCTATCGCGACGGCGCCTTCTACTACCGAAAGGTCCTGCAGCCCGGGCAGGTGACCGAGCCGCTGCTTGCCGGGGTCACCTTGGCGGACGGCGTGGACGCGGCCGCCTTGGGCGGGGTGGGGGTGGCGGTTGCGGCCGAGGCCGTGCAGGCCAGCCCCAGCGAGGCGCCGGCAACGTGGGGCTGCACGGTCGGCGACGACGGCAGCGTGGAGGTGGGCTAGATGGCTCGTTTCGCGCCACGTATGCGGCCTTCGGTGTCGCGCCGGCGGCGCTCCGGACGGGGGCGCGACCGCCCGCCGTAGCAGTGTGCGCACAGGATGCAGGGGTCACTGATGGAAAAGAAGGAGGAACCCATGGAAAACCAAAGGCAAGACCCGGTCATCGTGGTGGAGAGGACCGAGCGCAAGCGCAGCAAGGGTTTGATGGCGGGCGTGCTGGGCGCGGCCCTGGTGGCGGCGCTCGGCGTGGGCGGCACGCTCGCGTACCTGACCTACACCACCAATCAGGAAAAGAACAGCTTCACGTCCAACCCCAACATCACGGCTGACCTGCTGGAGCCCGAGTGGACACAGGCTGCGGCCGATACGGATAAGAAGAGTGCCCCAGATAATTCAGACATCCCTCTGGAAGCCGACAACATGATCCCCGGCAGCGAGGTGGCCAAGAACCCGTTCGTGGTGAACACCTCCGTCAACGGGGCGAAGGCGTGGGCCGGTATCAAGCTGCAGTTCGAGAAATGGAACGGTTCGGGCTACGTTGCCATGACCGATGATGAGATGAACAAGGTGCTTAAGGTGTACTCGCTTTACGCTACAGGTGAGACGGCGGATCCTGGCATCGTGCCAGCGACCGGCTGGACGGAGAGTGCCGGCGATGCCGCAGATGGTGCGAGATACTTCTACTACGCCACTGCGCTCGAGGCGGAGACGGCGGATGAATTTACGGGCGAAAACGATACCGATGCCTACCGCAACATCCCCGCAACCAAGCGCACCGTGGCGCTCTTCGACAAGGTGAAGTTCCTTGAGACCGCCACGCAGGCCGATATCGACGCCTTGAATGACGTTCTCAATCCGGGCGACGCGGTGGACGATCCGAGCTGGCGCGTGACGGTGACGGGCGCGGCCATCGGCGCCACGGGCGCTGCGAGCGAGACGGCCGCCACTTTCGTCACTGAGACGGCCGGCGTGTCGTGGAAAGGCGTCCTTGACGCCAACGCGGCTTCGACCGCAGGCACGGGCGTCAGGACCCCGGTTGTTCCGTAAGGCGCTCATCGCGTGGCCCGGGTGTACGACATAGCCCTTGAACACCCCGTCCGGGGAAGGCGCGTGGTGCTCGCGGCGGCTGCTGCTGCCGTCGCGCTCGCCTGCGCCCTCCCCGGGATTGCGGGCACGCAGGCCTACTACGGGGCCAACGATCGCGACACGCACGTGTTCGTGCTGCCCGACGTGCGCATATCGCTCACCGAGCAGTGGGACGTCCAGGACGGCCTGGGCCTTGCCCCCGGCACCACCGTGGTTAAACGGCCGGTGGTGGCCAACGACGCGTCGCCGTGCTACGTGCGCGTCGTCGTGCGGCTTGCGGACGCGAACGGCGAGGCCCTGTCTCCCGACGCCTGCCCCGAGCGCTACCGGGCCATCATGGGAACGCTTTGGAGCGACCCTGCCGACCGCATGGAGGCGGGGCGGCCCTACTCCGCAAGCGAGCTGGCATCCCTGGAGGGCGTCGGCCAACTTTACGACGCCGAGTCCTTCCGTGAGCCGTACTACGACGCGTCCGTGGGCGGGCTTGTGTTCGAGCACGAGGGCGTGTTGGGCGCAGGGGAGTCGTGCGAGCTGTTCGCGAAGGTGTGCGTCCCGTCCGACTACACGGTACATGACATGGCCCTGATGGGCGACTACGTGCTGGGCATCCAGGCGCAGGCTATCCAAGCCGCCGGATTTAAGGACCAGCAGTCGGCCATGGAGGCCCTGTCCAAGGAAGGATTGCTATGAGGGCCTCGCGTGCGAAAAGGACGCTGGCGACCGCTGCGGCCGCGTTGTTCGCGGCGGGGGCGGTCTGCCTGGTTGCCGGGGGCGCCGCGCTGGCCTCGCCGTCGGCGGCGGAGGGCGCCGGGGACTATTTCGACGGGCGCCTTGTGCAGAAATGGGGGCAGGAGGGACCCGTGCCCGCCTATCCGGGCATGACCGTGGAGCGCGACGCCCGGGCGGTGAACGAAGGGAGCGCGGTCATGGCGGCCCGCATGCGGTTCGAGAAATCGTGGGGCAGCCTGGAGGACGGCGCGTGGACCGCCTGCGACGACGGGTCGCTGGACGAGTCGCTCATAGAGGTGGAGCTGCCCGAGGGCAGCGGCTGGGTGGACGGCGGCGACGGCTGGTACTACTACGAGCGTCCCGTCAATCCCGGCGAGAGCACGGACGCGTTCATATCCACCTGCTCCATATCCGAGCACGTGGGCGAGGACGCGCACGTGGGCGAGGCCAGCGCGTACTCGGGCAAGGCGGCCCGGGTGGACGTCTACCTTGAATGCGCCCAGGCGTTCCAAGAATCCGCGGACGGGCCGGCGGAGAGCGCGTCTTCAGGCGGCGGGCAGGTGGTGCACAGGCTTCCCCGGTCGGTGACGGCCGCGTTCGCCCCCAAGACGGGCGACGGCGCGCTTGCGGGCTTCGCCCTGTGCGCCGCCGCATGCGCGCTGACGGCGGTTTCGGTCATCCTGCTTGCCTTGGCCCTGCGCCGCGGAAAAGACGACGACTCCCCAAGGACGGTGCCCTTATGAACGCGAACCCGAGAACGCGCGCGGCCGCCGTTTGCGCGACGGCGCTGCTGTTGGCCGCAACCCTGTTCTGCGCGGCGCTGGCGAAAGGCGGCGTCTCCCGCGCATGGGCCGAGGACGACGCTGTTTCTCTGGCGACGAACCCGGTGTGCCGCATCGTGGGCGGCGACGAGTACGATTCGCTCGTCCAGGCCGTCGCAGCGGCGGCATCCGGCAACACCATCGAGATCACCGCCAGCAACACCGTGGGGCAGGCCATCGATGCCGGAGGCAAGGAGCTCACGCTGCGAAACGCCGACGGCGGGGCGCACGTCACGACGTTTTCCGCAGCGGGCTCTTTGACCACGTCCGGGAACTTCACGTTGGGCGCATGCGTCCTCGACGGCGGAAGCGCTTCAGGCACCACGCGCACTTCTGCCCTCATCACCGTGAACGGCGGCTCATTCACCATGGACGGCGCCACAGTGCGCAACGTGACTAACACTAACGCCAGCACCTCCGCTGCAAATCCGGGAGGCGCTTTTGGTGTGGCCGCAGGTACGCTTACCTTCGCGAGCGGCACCATTGAAGGATGCCGTGCCGCATCCGGGCGCAACACGTACGACACGAATGGGGGTGGCTCCGTGGCGCATATTGCCCCGGGGGCAACCTTGATCATGCAGGAGGGAACGTCTATCTCGGGCAGTGGGTCGTATGACACAACCTACTCTGTCCAAGGTTCTCCTATCTGCGTGCGTGGTACGTTTTGTATGGAGGGTGGAAGCATCTCTGACAATAACAGTGTTAGTGGGGGAGCGATTTACTGTACAGAAACCGGCAATGCGATTCTAACTGGTGGGTTGATTGCAAATAACCATGTCTCTAGTACTCAAGGAGGAGACGGCGGCGCGATGTTCCTTGCGGCGAACGCGAGGGCCACAGTGGGCGGTGATGTGCTGATACAAGGAAACTCGTCCACTCGAAGTGCCGGAGCCATTGCAATGCGCAACGGTGCGTCGCTTTCCATCGAAGGCGGCACCATAACGGGCAACAACACGGGAGGCGAAGCCTCGGAGGTTGTCGCGCCGTTCTACGGTGCCGTGTCCAGCCACGGAGTGGGCAACATAGCATCCGTCACCCTGAGCGGCTCTCCGGTCATCGAGGGGAACACCTACAAGGGCTCTACCCCTGCCGACCTTTCGGTGTCGGCAGCAAATACGTTGACGGTGGGGAAGCTGGAGCCGGGCGCACACATCGGCATTTATGCCGCCTCGGGCATTGATGCTACGGGCCAGCAGTTCGCCACGGGCGCGGACGCCGCGACGTCTTTGGGCGACCTGTCCGCTTTCTTCAGCAACACGCGGTCCGTGTCGGGGCGCCCGCTCATGGGCGCGGCGGGAGACGGCACCGCCATCATCTGGGAGAACCCGCCCATCTGCAAGATAGCCTCCGCCGACGGAGCGTCGGCTGCCGTGTACAACTCCCTGTCCGCCGCGTTTTCCGCTGCGGTGGCGCAAGGCGGCGCGACCATCGAGATGCTGGTGGAGTCCTACGACCTGACCTCCTCGCTTAGCGTTGGGAACTTGGCGGTGGACGTTGTGCTGACCACGGCCAAGACGGAAGGGGAGGGCTGCGCGGACGGCTACCCTTATGAAGGCGATGCTGAAACCCCCTGCACCATCAGGCGCGCCTTCAACGGGGGCAGCATGGTCACGGTCGGAGGCGGCGGAGGGTCCCTGTCGTTTGCTCATCTCGTGCTCGACGGCAACGCGGACGCGTCGTACACGGGGGCGGGCGGCAGCGTCATCAGCGCCTCGGGCGGTGCTTCTGTGTGGTTAAGAGACGGATGCATCATACAAAACGCGCTGGCAGACCCCGGAAGCGGGGCTGCGGCCACCGCCAACGGGGGCGCGGTGGCTTTGGCCGGCCAGGGCACGACGCTTCACATGGAATCCGGTGCTGTTGCGCAAAGCTGCCAGACGAACGGCAGCTGGGGCGGCTTTCTGTATCAGGGTCCTAACACGTCGTTCATTGCAACAGGCGGCACGATACGCAACTGCGGCACCACCATAGCGGCCAGTTCGGGCGGCGCGATATTCGCGAACAGCTCCTGCGTGACGGAGCTGGGCGGGGACTTCGAGGCGTACGGCAACTACGCCTATGAGCATGGATCGTTCTGGCATGGGTTCAGCTCGACGGTTTTGCGGCTGAAGGGTTCGGCGAGCATTCACGACAACGACATAAAAGCCGCTGCCGCGAACAAAGAGGGTAGCGCGCTGTACACCTACGGGGCTATCGTCGAGATAGAGGGGTCTCCGACGGTCGCCGACAATCGCCAGCTGAATAACACCGAGTGCAACATCCACGTCACAGCCGAGTCCCAGATCAGGGTGACGGGCAGTCTCACGGGTGGCGAAGTGGGCATTTACTTCTCGGCGCGGAGTGCGGCGGGAAACACGTTCGGCAAGGCGTACGCGGGTTCCGCAGAGACGACGGCCACCAATCTGACGGGCCTTTACCATCTGAAGAACGACATCACCGCCGGTTTGTCGGGCGCGCCGGGAACGGGATCCGCCGTCATCTGGGCCACCTCTCCCATCTGCAAAATCGTGGACGGCGGCGTGGCCGCGACATACCCCACGCTGACCGACGCAGTGGCCGCCGCTAAACGAAAGGGCGGCAACGTGACCATCGAGATGATTGTGTCGTCCTACAACATCGGCACCTCGTTCGCTTTTGGCGCGCTTACGGGCGGAGTGAACATCACCATCGCCACGGCGAAGACGATTGACGAGGGCTGCGCGGACGGCTATCCCTACGAAGGCGCCGCCGATGCTCCGTGCGTACTGCAAAGAGCCTTTGCAGGTGGCAGCATGTTCACGGTTACGGGCGCCTCTGGCGGATCCGTGTCGTTCGCCGACATCATCCTAGATGGTAACGGGGGCACATACACCGGCGGGTCGGGCAGCGTCATCTACGGGTCGGGCGGTGCGGCCATCTACCTGAAAGACGGCTGCACCATCAGGAACGCGAAAGCCAACGCCAACGGCGGCGGCGCGTACCTGGAGGGCTCGGGCACGACGCTGTACATGGAGTCGGGGTCGCTTGTGGAGGACTGCCAGACGAGCGAAGTATACGGAGGCTTCCTGTATCAAAACACACGCACCTCGTTTTTTGCAACAGGCGGTACGATACGGAACTGTGGCACCACTCATGCGTCCGGATCAGGAGGTGGGGTGTTTATTCAATCGTATTGCACAACGGATTTAAGCGGGGATTTCAAAGCGTATGGGAATTATGCGCGCGCCAACGGGTCGTTCTACCATGGGTGGACAAATAATTCAGTTCTTAGACTGAGTGGAGAAGCTAGCGTCTGCGAAAACAAAATAATACCTGGGGCATCGGGCTTTAACGGTTCTGCTATTTTTACGTACGGAACCCTCGTTGAGATAGGGGGATCCCCAATGGTTGTCGGTAATCTTCAGGCGGACAATTCCACCGAGAGAAACATCTATACCACCGCTATCGCCGAGATCAAGGTGATGGGCAACCTGACCGGCGGCGAGGTGGGCATTTACTCCACAGCTGGCTACACGAAGGGCGCCCAGTTCGGCAAGGCATACGCGGGTTCCGCAGAGACGACGGCCACCAATCTGACGGGTCTCTACCGCCTGACAAACGACCGGCCGAACAATCAGGACGAAAAACTGGCCGGCATGGCCGGCTCGGGCTCGGCGGTGGTGTGGGGCGTGGTGAAGGACATCCCCGTGCAGATCATCCAACGTGTTTCGGAGCCGCTTGACCACGACGCCTGGTTTGTCGTGGAGGTGCGGGATGCGGGCGAGCAGAACGCCTACCGCCAGCCTGTTCTGGTGAGGGCCGGCCAGACGGAGGGGAGCGCGACGGTCATGGTGAAGTCGAGCCGGCCCTACTCCTTCACCGACGTGGAGCAGGCTCGTCCGTGGCGGCAAGGCAAGGCGGCCGTCACGTACGCGGGTCCGGAGTCCGTCTCGACGAGCGCGGGGTCCGCGACGGCCACGTTCACGGACGCCGCGGCCTCGCGGACGTTCACATTCTCCTCTTCCGAGGAAAAAACGCAGTGGCTCTCCGACAGCGCGTCGGTCCGCAACGCCATGCGATAAGAACGCCCCTCTCACTTGCCGCCCCCGCCCTGCGCCCGCCTGCTTCGTCTGGCGGGTGCGGGTCCTCAACCGCTTTTTGAACCAGCGGCAAAGCCCCGCCCTTCAAATGCTCCTCTTGCTACAATCATTCTCGATTTCGCAGATCAATCGAAGGAACGCGTTGCAAAGGGTTGCCAAGGGCAACCCCTGCGTCAGCATTGCCGCCAAAGCTCGCCCGGCCTTGGCGGCGCGACTTGAAGAGAGAGGGGGGAGGGAGGTGCGCATGCAGATAACGACCGACTATGCCATCCGCATAGTCGTCTACCTTGCAACGGCTCGCGGCGTGCGCACCGCCCAGGACATCGCCGAGCACGTGGGCCTCTCCCCCGTCAATGTCGTGCGCGTGGTGCAGAAGCTTCTGGCCGCCAAGGTGGTGGCGTCCCAGCGCGGCCATACCGGCGGGTACCTCCTTGCCGCATCGCCGGATGAGATCACCTTGCTTGACGTGGTGGAGGCCATGGAGGGAAACGCCGCCTGCAGGGCGCTGAACTCCACGGAGGCGGAGTACTTTCCCCGGACGGTGTTTCGGGACCTTTACCGGCGCGTGGACGACATGCTGGCCTCCGTGACCTTCGGCGCGCTCGTCCAGGAGGGCTGGCCGCGCTGAGACGGGGCGAATTTGCGGAATCTCCTTGCATCCTCGGCGTTGCGTGCTACAATATGCAGGCTGTTTACTCAAGCGGGGGAGCGATCCCTCCACCTGTTTCGGCGCTTCGGCAGCTGACGGGTCGCGCGAATACCGGCTTTCCGCCACCATCAAGCGACGCCCGCAGGCTTTCGGAGCTGCGGGTTTTTTGATGTCGCGCGCAGGCGCGGTGGAAAGGAAGGTGAGCGCGATAGCTGCTCAGGAGCCTCGGCTCAACGAACAGATCACCGTCAGGGAGTGCCGCCTGATCGGCTTCGACGGTGAGCAGATGGGCATCTACACCACGGCGGAGGCCCAGCGGGTCGCCGACAACCAGGGGCTTGACCTGGTGGAGATAGCCCCGAACGCCGAACCTCCCGTGTGCCGCATCATGGACTACGGGAAGTTCAAGTACGACCAGGCCATCAAGGCCAAGCAGGCTCGCAAGAACCAAAGCCGGGTCGAGACCAAGGAGATGAAGTTCCGTCCCAAGATCGACGTGGGCGACTACACGACCAAGAAGAAGCACGTCCTGCGCTTCCTCGAGGCCGGCAGCAAGGTGAAGATCACCATCATGTTCCGCGGTCGCGAGATGGCTCATCCCGAACAGGGCCTGGCCATTTTGGAGCGGTTGGCCGACGACCTGAAGGACATGGCGGTCATCGAGAACCAGCCGAAGATGGAAGGCCGCAACATGCACATGCTCATCGCCCCGCTGCCTGCGGCGGTGGCGGCGAAAAAGAAGAAAGAGACCGAGAAGAAAGAAGAAGGGAAGGGCGAGGATAATGCCTAAGATGAAGACCCATCGCGGCACCGCGAAGCGATTCCGCGTCACCGGCTCCGGCAAGATCATGCGCGCCAAGGCGTACAAGAGCCACATCATGACGAAGAAGAGCAAGAAGCGCAAGCGCAACTTCCGCCACGAGACCGAGCTGGCCAAGGCCGATGCGAAGGTCGTCGGACGCAACCTCGGCATCCGCTAAGCCAGTAAGGAGCAGTGATACATCATGTCCCGTGTGAAACGTGCAGTCAACGCGCATAAGAAGCGTCGCACCATCCTCAAGCGCGCCAAGGGCTACTACGGCGCGAAGTCCCGCACCTACCGCTCGGCGAAGGAGCAGGTGCAGCATTCGCTGCAGTACATGTACCGCGACCGCCGCAACAAGAAGCGCGACATCCGCCGTCTGTGGATCACGCGCATCAACGCGGCCGCCCGCCTGAACGGCCTGAGCTACTCGGTGTTCATGAACGGCCTGAAGAAGGCCGGCGTGGAGCTGGACCGCAAGGTGCTCTCCGACATGGCCGTGAACGATCCTGCGGCGTTTGCCGCCGTGGTCGAGGTGGCCAAAAAGGCGCTGTAGGCCGCGCGTCGAACGTCGCCTGCGAAAGAGGGCCCCGCAGCCGCACACCGGCTGCGGGGCCCTTCTGTCTTTCGCGCGCCTTCCAACGCTGGTTTGCCGCCTTTCGCAGGCGCCTGGCGGGGCGGGGCGTTTCAAGCCCGGCAGCCGGCTTTCGCGGCCCGTCGGGCGTGCCGGGCCGCGATCAGCTTCGGTCGGCGGCGAGGTCGGGTTCGAAAGAGCCTCTTCCGGCCAGCATGTCCGCCAAAAACCCCTCGGCGGCCGAGCGCGCCGTGCCGATGGCGCCGGTGACCGTTTCCACCCCGCTCTGCTCAAGCGCCGACTGTATGGACGGATCTAAGGTGTGGGCTATGAGAACGTCCACCCCCAGCCTGTTGAGCAGGCTTGCCGTGGCGGCGGGGGGCAGGCAGGGGTTCGGGAAGTTCTGACACTGCGCGATCACCCCGCGCGTGACGGTGTAGCATGTGTAATCGGTGCAGCGCCCTCCGTGCGTCGATACGTCGAGGCCGTTGCTTGCGACCGCAATACGCATACCGCTCCTCCCTTGCTCGGTGCATCATACGATACTCCTGTCCGCCCTTCGCGCGCCCGCCCTTTCGCCCAACGGGGACAAATCACAAGGGGAACGACACGGGGGGGGGCCGTCCGGACGCGCGGCAAGGGAGGCTGCCGCGCGTTCGGACGCGCGCTAACGGCGCTTGCCCCCCGATCTTCTCTGGCGCGCGACCGCAGCGCGATGCGAACGGCCCGGCCGCACGTCCGCGCCTCCGTGCTTGGGCGCCGCGCCTTGCCGCGGGCGCTCCTGCCCTTTGCGGACGGCGTTTTTGGGGGCTGCGGCGCCAGCCGGACGCTGGCGTTTCGCCGCGTCCGTCCGACCGCGGCCTCCGGGCGCTCCTTGGATGCCCTCCTCTTGGCCGATGCCGGGCTTCTTCTTGCCGCGGCGCTTCTGGGACGCGGGCGCTTTCGCCTTTCGCGAGCCGTCCTTCGCCAGCTTGCGGGCATGCTCTTTCGCCTTCTCGCGCGCAGC
>NZ_CBDTNW010000101.1:0-45530 GCF_965361815.1 Rubneribacter sp. | reverse complement strand
CCGCGCGTCCCCTCGCGAAGGCCCCGAATCGGGCCGATTTTGGCCGAGGCCATGTGGACCGGGGCCTGTTTTGTCCATGACTCTTTCTCTTTTCTTTGAACCGCCGGCGGCGCGGGCCGGCCCGGCCCGCCGGGCGCGCAGGGCCGGCCCCTCCGAGGCACCCGATCAGAGGGGGCTCGGCTTGAATATCAGACAAGCATGAGTTCGTGTCCATCCCGATTTAACGGAGACCTGATGCGATTGTGGTCACAAACCGCGCCCTATGGCACAAAAAGGGGCTGTTTTGCGCCGCGACAGCGGGTTTCGAAAATCGCGACCAGGGCTTTTCTGGAGGATGCGGCCGAGGGAAGCCGCAGGAAGGGGTTCGGGCGTGCCATAGGGTGCGTTTTGCGACCAAAACGCACCGTCCCGGCCGGTTGGATTGGAACCGGCGGGCGGGGCGGCCGTGCCGATTGGATTGGAACCGGCGGGCGGGGCGGCCGTGCCGGTTGGATTGGGGCCGGCGGAGCGGCCCGGGATCTTGCGCATGGGCGGGGCGGCGCATAAGCGGGGGCGGGTGCGACACCGCCGCACCCGCCCCCGTCACAACCGCTACAAGATGGCGTCAAAGGCAGCCGCCTTACGACAGCACCTTCTCAGCCTCGGAGGCCGCCTCCTCCTCGGCTTCGGGGATGAAGGGCTCGAACAGGGGCTCGCCGTCCTGGGACAGCTCCACCATACCGGTGAGGACGTCGACGTACTGGTAGGACTGGCGGGCCGTGCGGCCGCGCTTGCGGTCGACTTCCATGATGAACAGCTGGGGATGCACCTGCGTGAGCACGCCCTCGTTCTCGACGATCTTCGAGCGTCCCATGTTGGCGCGCACTTTCAGGCGTTGACCGACGAAGTCGTGCAACGTATCATGTATGGAGTCGACGATTTTCGCCTGCTTCGCTAAATCCATGCTCACTCTTTCTCGCGTATGCTACGTGCAGAGATAACGGCCTGGAATTGTACCACCTCGGTCAAGGCACGTCCGAATCTGCACGAATCCCCCGCAATTGGCTATGAGATCGACCCGCCGGCCTCGCCGGCCCGCCGGGCTATCGGCCTCATCAACCCGCCGGCTCCATCGGCCCGCAGGTCCGCCAACCCCGCCGGCCCGTCGGGTGCCTCATCGATCGGCCCGCAGGTCTGCCGGCCTCGCCAGACGGCCTCATCGCTTCGGGGCCGCTTCCGCCTCCCCGAACGCGCGCAGCATCGCGGCCGCCCCGGCAAGAAGGTCCGTCCCCGACGTCGCCCCGTGGGACAGAAGGCGCGCGATGCTCGAGCAAGCGCCCCCTTCGCCACGCCCCTCCCCCGTGAGCAAGGCCGACACCCCGAAGACCACGTCGTTGGAGAACCGCCCGCGAGACGCCGCAAGAAGATAGGGCCGCGACGCGAACGTCGTCTTTCCGCACGCGCCTTGCAAGGCGGCGGAAACGGCCTGCGGGCACCCGGCGCCCGGCTTCCCCGAAACCGCGAGGAACGCGGCGAGCGCGCCCACGGCGAAATCGTCTCCCGAGGGAGTGGACCCCGGCCCCAGGCCCAAAAGCGCCTGCAGCGCGCGGGGTGCGCCCTCGCCGTCCGACGGTCCGCGCAGCAGCCGGTCGCACAGCTCGCTCCCCCTTCCGACCAGCGCCGCGCGTATGCGGGCATCGGCGCCGCTCACGGGACGAAAAGCCGGATGAAAAGGTGAATCGGCGCTGCCCTGCCGCCGTATGGCCCCCTCGGCTCGCCGCGCGGCCTTCTGCGTGGCGAGCGCGCCCGCCCGAACCGGCGGGCGCATGCGAAGGCTCGCGGAGAACCTCGCGGCATCGGCGCCCACCCGCATCTCGACGGCATCGCAGCCCGCGCCCACAGAGAACGAGACTCCTCTCCCGCACGCCATCCTCAGCACCAGCCGATCCGCCCGGGCAAGCTCCTTTGGCAGGCAGTCCCGGTCGAGCACGAGGCCCCCCGGCCCGAATCCGCACGACCGCGCGCCTATCCAAAGGTACGTCGCCTCGGCCGCCGGATGGTAGGTGCACGGCAGGTCCGCGCCCCGGCCGGAAAGGCGGCCCGCAAGCGCCACGTTGCACGCGTGGCGCGACGCGCCCGTCACGACCAGCTCGGCCCCGTCGCGCCATGCGGCCTCCCAGCTTTGCTCCACCGCAACCACGCCGCATGCGAGGGAGCCGCCCTCCCCCGCGTGCGCGCGAAGGGCCGCATGGGCGGCAGGCCGTCGCTCGCCCGCATCCTTTTCGCACCCCTCCATGCGCGCGAAAAGGGCCGCCCCGTTGCCGCAGGCAGCCCTTCGCGTTTGATGCGCCAAAGCGATCAGCCTTCCGCCTCCTCGCCCGAGATGCGCTTCTTGTAGATGATCACCGCGGCCGCGATGGTGGCGACGATGGTGAACACGATGTACAGGTAGCTGGGGATGATGGAGCCGGCGAACAGCCTCAGCAGCAGCGGAACGCCGATGGCGACGGGGATGACCTTGGGGAACTTGATTGTGAACGTCACCATGAGCGCGCCGAACACCGCGGGAGTTACGTAGGACTTGATGGCGTCCACCACATCGGTCGGCAGGGCGCCGAGCAGCGCGCTGCCCGCGACCGCCCCCAGGCAGACGAACGCCACGGTGCAGACGATGGAGCCCAGGATGGCCATGGACGCGACCACCTCGGCCTTCTTCGAACCGGGCTCCACCCGCGCGATATCTTGCGCCACCGCCGCCGAGGGCAGCTTGCTCGTGCCGATGTTGCCGGTCAGAAACGCCTCGTAGCTGCCGATGAGCCCGAGCGCCGGGAAGAACGTGATGGGCTCGATCAGCCAGATGAACCCGAACGACGCGGTGATGAGCAGGATGTCTTTGACGATCCAGTCCACAGGCGGCACCACGCCGTAGGCGAAGTACAGGTAGGCCACCGGAAGGAAGGACGAAAGGCACACTCCCAAAAGCGTGATCCTGCCGATGCGGTGGACAGGCTTCACCCAGTTGTTCTCGTAATCCTGATTATCCATTGCAACCCCCTTCTACATGAACGCGTGGATCACGGCGCCGGCGATGGTGCCGCACACCATTGCCAGGCCCAGGCTGTACTCTTTGAGCTTCTCGTGCTTCTGGGCTATCTTGTAGAACACGAAGGTGGCCACGCCGCCCGTGATCCAGGCGCCCACGAAGTCGCCGCCGCTGATGAGCGATCCAGCCGACAGGTTGCCGTAGATCGCGCACATGGCCGCGCCGCTGACGATGGCCAGGATACGGGGGTTTTTGCTGGTGATCTTGTCCTGGGTCTTGCGCAGATGCTTGGCGAACAGCACCACCGCCACCAGAGACCCCACGCCGTTGAGCCACATGCCGAACCACGACACCATCAAGGCCTCGGGCGTGAAGTCGGCGCCGCCCAGCACGGTCCCCGTGGCCTCGGCGCCTATCTGGGCGGCCGCCAGCTCGTTTGCAGCCGACACGATCATGGACAGGCGCATCCACGTCAAAGGATGCCCGAGCACCGCCATGAGACCCACCATGACCACCACGATGCCCAACGCAGGCCCGATGGAGGTCATGATGCCCACGCGGAACGACTTGCGGCACATCTCCTTCGAAACGCCGACGGCCTTCGCCTGCTTCGAGGTCAACCGGAAGTACGCCACCGCCTGGAAGGCGATGATGGCGACCGTGATCGCGCAGATGACCCAAAGCAGGGGGTTGTTGATGATCTCGTCCATGCTGCATTCCTCCTTTTCTCTTTACTCGCGGCCGTAGCGCCGGGCGAAGGCCTTCAACGCCTTCTCGAAGCACTCCATGGGGGGCTTGGTCAGACCCGCTCCGATCTGCCCCACGCCGGCCTTCTTATGGACGCTGCCGGTCGTGATCACCGGCATGATGCCCGTCTCCACCACCTTGCGGATGTCGATGCCCGTCGGGGAGCCGCGGAAGTTGAGGACGGGCTGGGAGTAGTTCGTGTTCTCCCCTATCGTTATCTCGTACATCCGCTTGGATATCTCCACGCCCTCGGCCGCCGTGCCCCCGACGAGCTGCACGATGGCAGGCGCGCCGCTCAGCGCGAAGCCGCCGATGCCGGCCGTCTCGGTGATGCAGGAGTCACCCATGTCAAGGTTGGCGTCGTCGTCGCCGAAACCGGGGAAGTACAGGCCGTCCACCCACTGGGCCGGCCCGGTGAACCACTCGTCGCCCAGCCCCGACACCCTGATGCCGAACTCCACGCCGTTGCGGCACATGGCGGTGACCATGGAGCTGCCCTCCACGTCGCGGGCGACGTCCAAGCACACCTTCGACGAGGGCATGCTGATGCTCAGGAAGTAGCCGTCGTTGCCGTTGATGAAATCGACGCAGCGCTCCACCTTGTCAAGCGGCATGCCCGACTTCAGCAGCAGCGGGAACAGGGCGCGCAAGAGCATGCTGGTGCCCGCCTTGTTGCGGTTGTGCCCCTCGTCTCCCATATGGAGCGCTTGGAACTGCAGCGAGCGCACGTCGATGCCGTCGGACGTCGACAGCGCCGCGTGCATCACCTCGCGAAACTCAGAAGCCATCCAACGCAGGTTGTCGATGCACTCGGGATCGTAGGCGCCGTAGCGCAAAAGCTTGCCGCCCATGCCCTCGGGAACCGGGCAATAGGCGCGGTTGCCGTGGGTCTTGTTCTCGAACACCTGCACCACCATGCTCGACGAGATGACGCCCGCCATCGGGCCCACCGTGTCGTGGTGGTGGCACGGCTCGAAGTCGATCGCGCCCGACGCGGCCACCTCGGCCGCCTCCTCGGGCGTGGAGGCGAACCCCTCGAGGATGAGCACGCCCATGATGGCGCCGCGCATAGGCCCGCACATGTCCTCCCAGGCGATGGGCGGACCGGCGTGCAAAACGAGGTTCTTCCTCATGCCGGGGATGACGTCTTTCGCCAAGGCGAAGTCGACAAGGTGCGGGGAAGCCTCGTAGAAGCGGGCGAGCGCCGCCTCGTTCGCCGCGTCGACCTCCGCGGAATCCAAGGAGGCGAGGGCGCGTATGAGCTCGGGCGAGCCTTTGGCGGGCGGGGCCCAGTCAACGTGGACGCAGGGCGCCCCCTGGCTCCTCAGATCGTCGCAGAAGCGCTCAGCACCCAGGTTGACGGCGCGCAGCCCTCCCTTGAGCAGGGACGTTGCATTCGGCATAGGTCACTCCTTTACCATGGACACGGCCAGGCGGGCTGCCTGGGCATTGGTTTGGCACACATGGACGCCCTCGCCCTCAAGGAGGGCGCGCTGGGCGGCTTTGCCCTGGGGATCCTCATCGGTTCCCAGCACATAGGCCACAAACGCCACCGTGCGCCCCTCCCGCTGCGCGATCGCGCGGGCCTCTCGGATGGCGGGGACGGCAGCGCCGGCAGGATCCTCGTGGGCGCCGTAGCCCAAGACGAAGTCGAGCAGGATGACCGCGGTCTCCGGGTCGCGCGCCTCCTCGACGATGCGGGCGTTGCGGACGCTGGGATCGATCATCGGATGGGGCTTTCCGCGCGTGAACACGTCGTCGCCCATGTCGAGCAGCGTGTGCCCCTCGCTCTTCCTCGCATCCGCGAGGGCGACCGAGCCGGACTTCGCGGCGTTGGAGCGGACGACCCCCTCGCCGAGGGCGGCCACGGCCACCTGCTTCGCCTCCTCCATGAGGGTGCCGCCGCAGAACAGGCCCCTCAGGTACGTGCCGCTCGGACGGTCGGGCACCGCCAAAGCGGGCAAGACCTCGAAGCTTTCGCCGGCCAGCGCCGCCGTCTTCGCCACGGCGTCCTCAAGGCCGGACGCGAGCACGACCGACCCCGCGCCCACAAGCTCGGTCGCGCCGAGGAAGCAGGCGACCGCGGGCTTGGAAAGGCGCGCCAGACGCTCGGCGACGACGGGCATCACGCTCGGGTGCGGCGGCTTGGACACGAGCAGCAGATACTCGGTGCCCTCGTCGGCCTCGAGCGCGTCAAGCGCGTCGAGGAACATGCGACCCCCCACTTCGGCGCTTAGGTCCCGTCCGCCAGTGCCGATGAGCTGGCTTGTCCCCAGGCCCGCGCCGTCCAGAAGCACCGACACCTCTTGGGCCCCCGTCCCCGAGGCGGCCACGATGCCCACAGGCCCCCGCCTCACCTTGTTGGCGAAACACAGGGCCACGCCGTCGATGATCGACGTGCCGCAGTCGGGACCCATCACGAACAGGCCCTTGGCGTGGGCGAGCTCCTTCAGCGCCGCCTCGTCTTCCACAGACACGTTGTCGCTGAACAGCATGACGTGCATCCCGCCATCCAGCGCCTTTCTGGCCTCGCCTGCGGCGTACTCGCCCGGCAGGGACACGACGGCGATGTTCGCATCGACCCTGCGCTTGCCCTCGGCCAGGGTGCGGGGGCGAAAGTCGGCGGCGTCGTGCGCCTCGTCGGTGCGCTCCATGGACCGCTCCACCTGGGCAAGCATCTCGTCCTCTTCGCAGGAGTCGTCGAACGCGCACAAGATCATGAGGTCGTTCGGACCCGCGTCCTTCACCGTTTCGGCGTCGAAGCCCCCTTCGGCGAGAAGCTGCTTGTTCATCTCGGTGCCCATGCTGACGGACACGGCCTCCACGCCCGGGAGGTCCAACAGGCGCTTCGACACGCCCATCAACGTAACCGAGTCGAAGTACGCGTTTTTGCGCACGACGTTCAAAAACTTCACTCTGCCTCCTCCAATTCCGACGTTCTACCGGGCAAGGCGGCCACCTTGCCGCCAGTATACGAGGCGGAGGAAAGCGAAGACCCGGCGCCTTTTCTCAAGCTGTTGTGAATAAATGTATCGACCGTCCGAGGGTGGGCGCGCATTCCGTTTCCTATACTGAACGCGATGGATTTCACGTCCGCGCCGTCTGGGCGAGCAGAGGATGATTGAGGTGGATGCCGTGCCGATTCAACCCAAGCAGCATCTCGACATGGAAGCCGTGTTCACGTTCGTGACGGTGGTCGAACAAGGCAGTTTCTCCGCAGCGGCGGCCGTCCTGTACAAAACGCCGTCGGCGATCAGCCACCGCATCAAATCGCTTGAGGACGCGCTGGGCATCCAGCTTCTCGAACGGACCACCCATTCGACCGCGCCCACCGAAGCGGGCAAGCGCCTCATGGCGAAGGCCCAGTACATGCTCGACCT
The DNA here is from genome assembly GCF_965361815.1 of Rubneribacter sp. Classification (NCBI taxonomy): domain Bacteria; kingdom Bacillati; phylum Actinomycetota; class Coriobacteriia; order Eggerthellales; family Eggerthellaceae; genus Rubneribacter; species Rubneribacter sp. Next base: position 38,381 of record NZ_CBDTNW010000101.1, on the reverse strand, counting down.
CCACCAGAGCCTTTTCGACGAGTTCGAATCCATCAAGCTGGGCGTGGAATCCTCCTACACCATCGTGTTCAACAACCTGCTCTACGACGCCGCAGCGGCGGCGCGGCTCCTCGAGCATTTGCGCGACCGGTTCCGCACCACCACCTTCTCGGTGCGCCAATCGGTGTTCATGGGCGTGTGGGACTACCTTATCTACGACCGCGGCTCCATCGCCATCGGGGCCCCGTCGTTCCATTCCATACACGAGGACTTCGTGACCACCCCGCTCGGGCTGATCGACTGGGCGCTCGTCTGCGCGCCGGGCCACCCCTGCCTGAGCGCGGCGGCCGAAGCGGGCGGATCGACCGAGGAGGCGCTGCGGATCTACCCCACCGTCAACGTGGAGGACACCTCCACCCACACGCAGGGGCGCCCGTCGTGGCGCCTGAACGGGCAGGACGAGTTCATCGTGCCCGACCTGAAGACCAAGATGAAGTGCTTCGAGGAGGGCTTGGGCTTCGGGTTTCTCCCCCGGTCGCTTGTGACGGAGCGGATACGCTGCGGAACGCTGGTGGAGCTGCAGGCCACCGGGGTGTTCCGGCAGCCCTCGCCCATGTCCCTTGCGCGGCCGAAGAACCGGACGGGGGTCATCACCCAGTACGTGGAGCAGCTTGTCGCAAACGGCCACGACCTTGTCAAGCCCTTCTTGGCGCCCCTCACCGTCCAATAGCACCCCCCCCCGATGCCCGTCGAACAACCGAAGGGAGCGAAACGAACCATGGAGCATGCACAACCGACCAAGCGCAAGATGCTGCGGGTGACCCTTGCCGGCGTCTTCGGAACCACTCTGGAGTTCTACGACCACTTCATCTACGGGTCGGCGGCGGCGCTCGTCTTCCCGCACGTGTTCTTTGTGCAGATGTCGCCGTCGCTCGCCCTGCTCCTGTCGCTGGTGACCTACAGCGTCGCCTTCGTGGCCAGGCCGCTCGGCGCCGTCGTGTTCGGGCACTTCGGCGACCGGTACGGGCGCAAGAACGTGCTCATAGCGGCCCTGCTGATGATGGGCGTGTCCACGTTTCTCATCGGCTGCTTGCCAAGCTACGCCATCGCCGGGTCCTTCGGCGCCACGGCGCTGTGCTTCCTGCGGCTGTTCCAGGGCATCGCGCTTGGCGGCGAATGGGGCGGGGCGGCGCTGATCGTGAACGAGTACGCCCGCGACAGCAAGGCGAAGGGCTTGCTGGGAAGCGTTGTGCAGGTGGCGTCGCCGGTGGGGCTTTTGCTGGCGAGCGCCTCGTTCGCGCTGCTCACCGACTTCACGCCCCCGGACTTCCTGCTTGCCGGGGGATGGCGCATCCCGTTTCTGGCCAGCGCCCTGCTCGTGCTGACCGGGCTGTACGTCCGCCGAGGCGTCGACGAGTCCCCCGCCTTCCTTGAGCAGGACCGCTCGCAGCAGGCGGCCCCCATCGTCGAGGTGTTCAAGCACCACTTGAAGCCCGTCCTGCTCGGCATTGGCACGCGCGTGGGAAGCGACACCGCGTTCTACGTGTTCACCCTCTTCCCCCTGGTCTACCTGCCCCGTTTGGGCGTGGCCGAGGAGGTTGCCTCGATGGTGGGCGTGTTCGCCGCGCTCGGCCAGATAGTTGGCACGCCTGTGTTCGGCTACTGCTGCGACAAATGGGGGACCAAGAAGGTGCTGCTCGCGGGCGCCGTAGCGAACCTGGCGTACGGGTTCGCGTACTTCTGGCTGCTCGACACCACGAGCACGCCCGTCATTCTTGCCGGGGCTTTCGTGGCGCTGTTCTTGCTGTCGATGGCGTGGGCGCCGCTCGCGGCGCACCTGCCGGCGCTGTTTCCCGTGGAGGTCCGCTACACCGCCACGAGCGTGAGCTTCCAGGCGGCGGGCATCTTCGGCGGGGCGCTGGCTCCCTCTATCTGCCTGCTTTTGCTCGACTCCACCGCATCGGGCATGGTCATCGCGGCCTACCTGGGCGTCACGCTGGTCCTGGCGTTCTTCTGCACGCTGAAGTCCAACCCGCGCTAACGCCTTCGCGCGGAAAGGCGCCGATCAGCGCGCCAGGCCCTGCGCATCGCCGCCGATTTCGGCGCAGGCCTGTGCCTCGCCGTCGGCCTGCGCGCCGGATTCGACGCCGGATTCGGCGCGCAGGGCCTGGCCGAGGCGGACGAACTCGGCGAGGGAAAGCGTCTCGCCGCGGCGCTCTGTCAAACCAGCGTTGGCATGGGCCAGCCGCAGGTTGGTCACAAACGGCGCCCTATGGCACTCCGGGCAGCCGATTCGGCGCTTTGGCGGATCGCGCGATTCTCGCGAACTGGGGTTTCTCCGGATCCGGAGGGCGCTGAGGATGGAGAGGCGGCTCCGCGCGTGCCACAGGGCACCGTTTGTGACCAACCTGCGAAAGCGTCCATGTTAAAGCCTTCGATGCGCACCCGCATAGCGAGTGGTTTCTTGCCCGTCGCGCTTCGCGCGCCGTGCGGAGTCGCGACCCTAAAAGAAGAAAGCGCCGGAGGTAGGTGATAACTCACCGTTCGGGCGCTTTGCTACATACATAGTACAGCGGAATCATCGAATGTCAATCACCGCTGCCGTACAACTCAGATTTGCTTCTCGGTTCTTCCCTAGAAATCTATAAGGCCGCAAGCCTTGACGCCAAGGGCCTTTGCGATGCGGTAAAGCACATTGATGCTGATGCTAGGCTTCTGCCCGGTAGAGACCTGCGTATCGTTGATCGGCAGCAAATGGAGGCTGCTCATCATGCGGGACCTTCTCCTGAACGGCTCGATGCGGTTCAAGACCCTTCAACGCAGCATAGGAAACGTTTCCCAGAAGGTTCTCGCCACCAACCTACGCGGCATGGAGGACGCGGGGCTTGTTGTAAGGAGGGTTTACGCGGAGGTTCCTCCCCGCGTGGAGTACTCCCTTACCGAACTCGGTCAAAGCTTAAGACCCATCATGGATGCCATGTGGGATTGGGGGAGAGACGTACCAGACCAAGGCACAGTAACCTCCCTACATCCCATCTACGCTCCTGCGGGTGCTGACTATCCCCTTGTGAGGCAACGGCGCATTCGCCCTTCTTATGCGCACCACAACACGGCACGCCCATCAGCGTGCTGAGACCGCCCCGAGATCGGCCTCAACTCCGCCCTCGGCGCGCAGGGCCTGGCCGAGGCGGACGAACTCAGCCAGGGAAAGCGTCTCGCCGCGGCGCTTGGGGTCGATGGCGGCGCGCTCGAAGATGCGCGGGAGCGCGGCGGCGATGCGCGCGCCCTGCGGCCCACGTCCCGCGAAGTAGGTTTTGCAGGAGTTTGCAAGCGTTTTGCGGCGCGTGGCGAAGGCGGCATCCGCCATGACGCGCGCAGCTTCAAGCGCGGCGGCATCGAGCGGCGCGCCCGCGTCGTCGCAGACGGGGCGGCGGTCCAAGCGCAGCACGGCGCTTTCCACGCGCGGCGGCGGAAAGAAGTTGCCGGGACCCACGGGAAAGCGGTCGGCGGGGCGCGCGTGCAGGCGCAGCTTCACCGTGTAGGCGCCGTAGTTCTTCGAACCCGGCTCGGCGGCCATGCGGTCGGCCACCTCCTTCTGCACCATCACCGTGGCGCTTTCCATGCCGGGAAAGCGTTCGAAGTAGTCGAGCACCACGGTGGCGGCCACGGCGTAAGGCAGGTTCGCCACGAGCTTCGTTGGCGCAAACGGCAGGTCGGCGGGACGCAGGTCGAGGGCGTCTTTTTCCACAAGGGTGAAACGGTCGGCCCAGGGGGCCAGCGTCTGGGTCAGCACGGGGGGCAAATCAGCGTCGCACTCCACCGATGCCACGCGGCCGGCGCGCTTCAAGAGCGCCACGGTGAGCGTGCCGATACCGGGGCCCACCTCCAGCACGTCGTCGGCAGGCGACAGGTCGGCCAACTCCACGATCTTGTGCAGGATGGCGTCGTTGATGAGGAAGTTCTGGCCGAGCGAGTATTTGGTGGACAGTCCGTGCGCTTCAAGGACGGCGCGCGTTGCCGACACGCTGGCCAGCGGGGAAAGCTGCTCCATCAGGCATCCGCTCCCGGTGCGTGCGCAGCGGCGCGCGAGTGCGCCGAAGCAGCGCGCGGATGCGTGCCGTCGGGACCTGCGCACGTGTACGCGGAGGCGGGATGCACGCGTCCGCCGGTCAGCGGGTCGGCGCCTGCGGGCAGCGCGCCGTCGGCCGACACAAGCCCCACCCAGTCATGCACGGTTTCAAGCGCGAACCCCGCCACCGCGAGCGCCGAGCGCGCCTCGCCCACCAGCGGGCCGAAGCCGTGCGGGTCGCCGCCCTCGCCCACCGCGTACAGATGCGCCGGGCGTTTGGGCTTCGCGCGCCAGTTCGCGTAGAAGTAAGGTTGCAGCCGGTCAAGGAACGATTTGAGCTGGGCCGGCGCGCCCGCGAAGTAGACAGGGGACACGAGTGCAAGCTCGTCGCACGCGTTCAGCAGGCGGCGGATGCGCGCCATGTCGTCGGCGATGATGCAGTACAGCTCGTCGCGGCCGACGTTGGAAGCGCACGCCTCGCAGCCGGTGCAGGGGGCCACGCGCACGTCGGAGAGGCGCACAAGCTCCACACGGTCATTCGGGAAGGCGTCCTCCCAGGCGAATCGCACGGCCTCGGCCAGCCCCGCGCTCCGGCCGCGCGAGCGCGGAGATCCACAGATGATCAGGCGGTTTGCCATGGATGTCACTCCCCTTCCCCGGCGGCGGGCACCTGCTTGCTTGCAGGCGGGTGCGCTGACGCTTGCGCCGATGCCTGCCCGGCTGCCGGCACCCGCGCCGCCGTCTGCGCCGATGCCTGCCCGGTTGCCGATGCCTGTCCGATTGCCGACGTTTGCCCGGTTGCCGATGCCTGCGTTCGCGCTTGCCCGGCTGCTGGTTCTTGCGCCGCCACCTGCTCCGATGACAACTCCTGAGCCTGCGCTTGCTCCTGCCCGGACGCCTGCGCCCGCTCGCGCTGCCACGCCGTGGGCGGGCGGTCGAGCAACGCCCGGGCGTTTTGCATGAGCTGCTCGAGCAGCGCCCTGCGCGCGGGCCCCGGCGCGCATTCGCGCACCTCGGCCAAGCGGGCAGCCGTGAACACCACGTGCTCTGGGCCGCACGTCATGCCGCGCATGGGCTCGGGCGTCATGTAGGGCGCGTCCGTCTCGGTGAGCAGCCGATCTGCCGGCATGCGCGCGGCGGCGTCGCGCACCTCGTCGGCGTTCTTGAACGTGAGCGGGCCGCCGAACGCCGCGTGGCATCCCTCTGAAAGCCACGGCTCCAAAGTTTCCCAATCAAGGTTGTAGCAGTGCAGGAGCGTGCCCGCCGCCGGAAAACCCTCCTCGCGCAAAAGGGCAAGCGCGTCGTCGTGCGCCTCGCGCACGTGCAGGATGAGCGGCAGCCCCGTCTCCTTCGCCAGGCGGATTTGCAAGCGGAACGCATCGCGCTGCGCCTCGCGCGGCGAGAAATCGTAGTGGTAGTCAAGTCCCACCTCGCCGAGCGCGCACACGCGCGGATCGGCCAGGCGCTCGCGCAGACGGGCCTCGAGGGCAACGTCGTAGTGCTTGGCGTTGTGAGGATGACAGCCCGTGGCAATGCGCGCATGCGGCACCGCGCGCTCGTCAGCCTTGCGCGGCGCGCCTTCAAGCCCGGGCGCGAGCGCGGCCGCCTCCGCGCGCCAGGCGTCCAAGCGCTCGAACGTGGCCGGGCCGTCCTCGCGCGCGTCCACGATGGTGCAAACGAACCCCACCCCGTGCGCCGCGCAGCGCGCGAGCGAAAGCGCCGGGTCGGGCAGCAGCTGCAGGTGCGCGTGCGTGTCAGCCACGGGCGCTTCGAGCACGGGGGCCTCCACCTCGCGAAACTTCCCATGCTTGCGCTTCTGGCGAAACAACGCGTCGCGGAACAGGGACTCAGGATGTCCCTGCTGTTCATCGGGCATAAAGGTGCGTCCTTCCTAGCTCACAGGCTCGCATCAATCAACGAAATCGATGGCGTCCATGTCAAGGCGCGGGAACAGGGGATCTCCCACCTCCACCGCGCTGCCGGCGGGAAGCTGGCCCCACGCCGCCGCTGCCTCGATGTCGGTCACGTCCGTCACCTCGCCAAGCGACAGGCGCTTGAACACCTCGGCGGACGTGTTCGGCATGAACGGCGCCATGAAGAGCGCGACTATGCGGATGGCCTCAAGCGCGTTGTAGATGACCTCGGCCAGCTCGCCGGCGGTTTCCTCGCTCTTCGCAAGGTTCCACGGCGCGCTCTCCTCCACGTAGAGGTTCACGCGGCTCGCCAGCTTCTGCACCGCGGCGGCCGCGGCGGTGAAGTCAACGGCGCCAAGGGCCGCGTCGTATTCGGCATACAGCCCGTCGGCTATGGCGCGCAGCGGGTTCTCCTTCGCAAGCACGCCCGCCGGCACCTCGGGCACACGGCCGTCGAAGTACTTCTTCGTCATGTTGAACACGCGGCTGCAAAGGTTGCCCCAGGTGTTCGCCAGATCGGCGTTGTACACCTGCACCATGCGCTCCATGGAGATGTTGCCGTCGTGGCCGAACTGCACGTCGCTCATGAAGTAGTAGCGGTACGCGTCCACGCCGAAGATGCGCACGAGGTCGGCGGGTTTGAGTGCGTTGCCCTTCGACTTCGACATCTTCTCGCCCTTGGTGAGCAGAAAACCGTGGCCGAACACCGTGTGCGTGACGGGCAGCCCGGCCGCCATGAGCATGGCCGGCCAGATGACGCAGTGGAAGCGCGTGATGTCCTTGCCCACGAAGTGGTACTGCATGGGCCAGCGGGCTTCGAACTCGCCGGCGCGCTCGCCTTCGTCGCCGTAGCCGATGCCGGTGAGGTAGGCCAAGAGCGCATCGGCCCACACGTAGGCCACATGCCCCTCGTCAAAGGGCAGCGGCACGCCCCAGTCGAAGGTGGAACGGCTGATGGACAGGTCCTTCAGACCGCTTTTGACGAACGTGACGATCTCGTTCTTGCGCGTTTCGGGACGGATGAAATCGGGATGCTCCTCGTAGAACTTAAGCAGCGGCTCCTGGAACTCGGAGAGCTTGAAAAACCAGTTCTCCTCGCCGCCGGCCTTTTGCACGGGGCGCTTGCAGTCGGGGCAGACAAGCTCGCCGTCCTCGTTCTTCTCAAGGTCGCTCTCGGCGTAGTACGTCTCCTCGTGGACGCAGTACCAGCCCTCGTAGCTGCCCTTGTAGCACCAGCCTTTGTCGTAGAGGTCCTGCCAGAACTTCCGCACGCTCTTCGCATGGCGCGGCTCGGTGGTGCGCACGAAGTCGGTGTAGGTGATGCCGAGCATCTCCCACGCGTCGCGAAACGCCGGCTCCATGGAGTCGCACCAGTCCTGCGGAGCCATGCCCTTGGCGGCGGCGGTGTCGGCCACCTTCTGGCCGTGCTCGTCCATGCCCGTGACGAACGCCACGTCGTAGCCGTTCATGCGCTGGTAGCGCGCCACGGTGTCGGCGGCGATGGTGGTGTAGGCCGTGCCGAGGTGCGGCGCGGCGTTCACGTAGTAGATGGGCGTGGTGAACGAGTAGGTTCCCTTCGACATGGTGCGTGACTCCTTTCTGCGCGGGCAAATGAGACCTGCGGCAGATGCTCGCGGAGAAGCGGCGGCTTTTCGGCACGCGGTGCGCGCTGCGGGACGCGCCGTCCTCCAACTCCAAAAACAGCACATCATTGTAGCATGCCCGCCCGCGCAGACGACGTTGCGCGGGCTAGTCGAAGTAGAACAGGTCCTCGAACTTCTTGTCCAGGGCGATACAGAGGACGAGGGCCAGCTTGGCCGTGGGATTGAACTGGCCCGTCTCGATGGACGAGATGGTTTGGCGCGACACGCCCACAAGCTGCGCCAGCTCGGACTGCGAAAGCCCCGCCTCCGCGCGGGCGACCTTCAACCGGTTGCGAAGCTCCAGATCGCCATCGTTGCCATGGACGTCGTCAACGCCGAAAGAGGGCATCCTGACCATGGCGCGGCCTCACATCGTGGCCATGATGTGCTGTGCCGCGAAACAGGCGGCGCCAAGCGCGGCAAGCACCCCGCATGCCCGCATGCGAGGGTCGTCTGTCTGACGAAAACGGAAGAAGCACATGGTGGCGGTTCCCGACAGCATGATGGTCCCACCGACACCCGCGTCCTGTCCGTGCGCCAGATCCCACACGAACAACGCCAGCCACACCACAAGCATCACACGCACCATGAGGTACCCCGCACGTTGGTCGAGGGCGCGCATCCGCTCGTCTGCGAACCTGTTCTCGCAGCGGCTCTTTTCGAGAACCTCCTCCTTGTCCATCGCTTCCTCCTTCCGATGTGCAAAGTTTTCTTGACGTTTCGACAAGTATACTTGCCATATGCGAAAAGCGCAAGGAGGCAGGCGGCGTAACGCGGCGGTCGCCGAACCTTAAGATATGTTGACGCCTTGTTTGAGAACGGTTTGCATTCGGCAGGACGTGCGCGGCGCCAACCGCCATGAAGGCTATACTGGGCGGCCAAGAAGAGCCCGACCGAACCGTCCACGCGAAAGAGAGGCCCATGCGCGCGCCACGCATCCGACACGCCTTCCGCACGGTCGCGACCGTCTGCGCCAGCTTCCTTCTGGTGAGCGCCTTCGTCATCCCCCTGCGCTACCTGGGCATGACGACGGGTCTGCTGCCCGTCGCCCGCGCGGAAACGGCGCTTCAGGCACCGTCCCTCGCTCCGGCTTCGAGCGCGTTCTCCACAATGGTCGAATACAGCAGCGAGGCCGCCGCCGCAAGCGCGCCGGCAAGCGCCGGGCGCACGTCCACCCGGCTGGACTTCGAGGACGCATGGCTGTTTCGAAACCCCTCCTCTTACAACCACGGCCTTGCCACCGCCTGCGCCGTGCTCTCGGCCGTGTGCAACGCCGAGTCGCACTATTACAGCGGCGTGGAGGGGGCCGTTCCCTACGCCGAGCATGCGCTCTGGTCGCTGGGGTTCACCGACGTGAGGACGGAGTCGTACGCTTTGCGCAGCAGCATCCTTGACGAACTGGGGGCTTTGCTGACCGGCGCGCACGACATAGCGGCGTACACCTTGGCCAGCAAGACGGTTCCGCACCCGGACGGCGGCGAACCTTCCACCATCGTGTTCGTGGGCATACGCGGCAGCTACGGCATCGAATGGATCAGCAACCTCAACTTCGCCTGCAACCGGTCGGAGGGAGGGGATCACGGAGGCTTCGCCGCGACGGAGGCCGAGGTGGAGCGCGCCCTCGCTCGCTACCTGCGCGACAGAGGGGCAAACCCGGAGCGCACGCGCATCCTGATCACGGGGCACAGCCGCGGCGGGGCGGTGGCGAACCTGCTCGCGGCGCGCCTCGACGGCCTCTCCGGAACGCCCGGGCAGATCGTGCCCGCCGAAAACGTCTACGCGTACACGTTCGCCGCGCCGGCCTCGACGCGCTCCGAAGAGCGTGGAAGCAGCCTCTACGACAACGTGTTCAACATTGTGAACACCTCCGACATCGTTCCGCAGCTCCCGCTTGCCGCCTGGGGATACGGGCGGTACGGGATGACGGCCGCGCTTCCGTCCGCGCCCGGCGCGCCGGACGTGGACGGGAAGGGGGCGCTTGAGCGCATGGAGGAGGCGTTCGAGCGGAACACGGGCGTCGCCTGGGCAGGCAACCGGGACAGCCTTGCCGCCCTCGGCGCGTTCGCGGACGCGGTCGCGCAGGCGGTTCCCACGGCGGAGGCGCTCGCAAGCCCTGCGGGGATTGCCGGAACCGCCCACGCGTTCCTTGGAACGGACGCCGCGACGGCCCTGGCCTCGCACCTTCCCGACACCTACATCGCCTGGATGCAGGCCGCGCACGGCGAGGACATGAGGTTCTCGCGAGCCTGAGGCGCGCCCGCCCGGGAGGCGGCGCCGGCAACGGCGCGCCAACGGCCGCGCGGGCCAGGATGCCTTGGCGGCGCGGTTTTGCTACCATGTTCGCCATGATCTTTTCGACCGTCACACCTCCCGAACGCGCGTCGCGGCGCAGGCCGCGCAAGCTGACCGTCGCCCTGGTTGCCGTCCTTGCGGCGATTCTGCTAGCAGGCGGCGCCTTTTTCGCATACGCCTCGTCGTACTACCGGGCCGGCGAGATAGCGCAGGCGCAGATCGACTCCCCCGACGGACCGCCCGTCGTGCACGGCGAGGACTACCTGGCTTTCGGAGACGAGCGGGCCGACATCGGGGTGGTGCTCTACCCCGGCGCGAAGGTCGAGTTCAGCGCCTACGCGCCGCTTGCGCGCAAGCTGTCGGAGCGCGGATGCTTCGCCGTGATCGTGCGGATGCCGTTCAACTTCGCGTTCTTTAATGTAGGGGCGGCCGACCGCGCGAGGGCGGCCTTTCCCGACGTGGGATCGTGGTGGGTGGGCGGCCATTCCCTGGGAGGGGCGATGGCCGCGCAGTACGCGGCCGATCATGCGGACGACCCGGACCTGACCGGCGTGGTGCTGCTGGCGGCCTACTCCGCCAGCGACCTGTCGGGCGCCGACCTGGGCGCGGTGACCGTGTACGGATCGAACGACCTGGTGCTTGACCGGGAGAAGCTGGCGGCCGGAAAGGCGCTGCTTCCCGCAGGCTCGCTCACGGTGGAGATAGCGGGCGGCAACCACGCGGGATTCGGCGATTACGGGCCGCAGGACGGCGACGGAGAGCAGGCCATCGGCGCCGACCGGCAGCAGGAGGAGGCTGCGGACGCCGTGGTCGCGTACATGAGGGAGCGCGCGACGGCCGCCGGAAACGGAAAGGACGCCCTGCCGAAGGCCGCGTAGACCCGGCCGCTTCGGGGCGAGGCCGATCGCCTTTCGCCCGCAGCCCCCTGCGCACTCGCGGGCGCCAGGAGGACTCCGAACGCGCGCCGGGCGACTCCGAGCAGGAATCGGGCGGACTCCGCGTGCGCGCGCCGCGCGGGCGGAAATCCGGCGTGAAAATCCGGGCGCAAAAAAATATTAAAAATTATTCTTTACAAAGAATAATACGTACTTTAGTATAAGCCATGTGGAAAGACCGCCTCCGACGGTCCTCCTCGTTTCACTCGTCCAAGCGAAGCCCGCCTCCCCCGCGGGCTTCGCTTGTGTTTAAGGGCGATACGGCTTGAACGAAGTGAGAGGCAGCGCCTTTAGACGCTGCCGGCACCCCTTGGCCTTATAGGCCCAGAGCAAAATTCGGGGATGGTTATCGCCCTCGCATGCATTCGCATACTAGGGGGCGACAATCCGCTTTGGGGGCAAATGCACATCAGAATGTGCACCGGAACGCACACTAGAGTGCCTGCGCCTACCCAATGCCTAGCGCTAATCATCCAAAGGAATCAGGCCGCTTTCAGGAATCAAACGCACGAGATGCATGACGTTACGGAAGTTTTCGTATGACTCGTATAGTCCTAATTCATGAGTAAACACATAATAGGAGTCTCCGTCTTCAAGGCTCTCAAGGTGTTCGCGTACAAAAGCCCAGGAATCTGGATTGTAAACGTCTCTCACCAGAAATGCCGTGTGTTCTCCTTCTGCAAGTTCGTAAAAACGTGTCGCAGCATCGGTGTGCGGCGGAAAAATGCGCAGATCATCGCGCATTTCCATGATGAAAGACCCGGTTGCCATGTTTCCTTTAAGAACAGCTTGGGCACTCCATACGCGCCCGAAATTATTTTTGGCGTAAGGGGCTAGGGAAACCATGGCTTTGACGCAAGCGGTTTCGACTTCTATTCGGGTCAACGAGGCGTTGCCCTCGTAAAACATGACGTTGACGCGGGGAAAGTTGTAACGAAAGCCCGGTCCGTTCGGCGTGTGCAGCGCTATTGCCAACATGTCTGATTGCATGCGGGAAAGTTCGGCTATCTGTTCGAGGAGCGTGTGAATCTGCTGTTGCTTGCTTTCTATCACGGCGGAAAGGTTGAGCAGTATGTGCTCGTAATCGTTCTTTTCAACATCGTTCTGCTTGATCAGGATGTCGTTGCGGTCGGCGATGGGCAAGTCAAGGTCCCGCTCTATGACCAGCGCCTGAAGCTTGTACATGCGGTCGATGCTGTAGTAGCGGTATCCGTTTTCGGGGTTTCTCCACGTTGGCTTCACGAGTCCGCAAGAATCGTAGTAGCGTATGGTTCGCTCGCTAATTTGCAGCACTTGGGAAACTTCTCCAGCAGAGAGCAGATAACTTTCATTCTGTTCTTTCACAAGACCTCCTTGGCCGGATGAGCGATGGCGCGCTTTCAAGAAGGATGAGCGGCGCTTGACTCTTACGTTGCGTCAGATCCTAGTATACCCGCCGCAATAGCCGCGTAGGCGGCAGGACGTGTTTGAGGAGGATCAATGAGAAGGACGAGTAAGGCAGGAGAGTGCGACGCTGCGCAGAAGCTCTCGCGCCGGGGCTTTGTTGCAGGTTCCGCGCTCGGTGCAGCTGCGCTTGGGCTTGCGGGGGCGAGTGGTATGACGTCTACAACGGGGTGGCTGGCTCCTGCGTTAGCGAATGAAGAGACGAAAGAGCGCACAGCAACCATATTTCACATGAACCATTGCGAAGGGAAGTGCACGCTCAAATGCACGGTGCGCGATGGACGTCTGTGTATGATTGAGCCGCAGGAATGGCCGAACCGTATGGAGCGGACCATCTGCGTGAAAGCGCTTGCCGATATTGAGCGCATTTACGGAGAAGGACGCGTGCAGGTTCCAATGAGACGGATTGGGCAACGAGGTGATGGGGCGTATGTTGCCATCAGTTGGGATGAAGCTCTTGCAGAGATACAAGAAAAGCTTGGCGCGGTCATAAAAACATATGGACCCGAGAGCGTGCTTTTATGTGGCGGGTCGGAACAATTGACAACCAATTCGCTCGCTGTTGCCATGGGTTTTCAAGGAATTACCGCCTACGCCATTGATGGTAACTATCCCAACGGGGTGGGTCCGGCAACAGGACAGGGTTTCATCGAGGGGGATGGAAGGGATCTTGTTAACACGCGAACGCTTCTCAATTTGGGAAACAATGCGTATGAAACGGCGCTGATTTCTGCTCATGTGCTCAACGATGCGCGCGATGCAGGATGCTACTTCATTACGGTCGATCCGTTTTTGTCCACTACGGCAGGTAAATCAGACCAATGGGTGCCCATCAACCCGGGATGCGATCACGCGTTTTTGCTGGCGCTGATACATGTTGTTGTAGAGAACGATTGGACAGATAAGACGTTCATGAAGGAGCACACGGCGTTTCCGTATCTGATAGAGAGCGAAACAAAAAGGATCATGCGGGCTGAGGTAACCCAAGCAGACATCGACGCTGCCGCCGAGGCCGCTGCCGAGGTTGCCGCAGTTGACGAGTTTGATCCTGCAAGTGTTCTTGGGAAGCCTTTGGTGTGGGACAATAGTCTGCAAGCCGCCGTTTCCTACAGCGAAGCGGCAGACCCCGCTCTTGAGGGGCGCTTCGAGGTGAATGGAGCGATATGCGAGCCTGTGTATACCCATCTTCTGCGTCAAATTGAAGACTACACGCCTGAATGGGCGGCTGACGTTACGGGCATTTCCGCCGACACCATAAAAGAGATCGCCGACCGGTTTGCGAATAAAGGTCCTTCGTTCATCCAGTGTTCCTACGGAGGTGCCGACAAATACTCCACAGGCGATATTGCTGGCCATGCTGCTGTGGTGCTTGCGGGAGTCACGGGTAATTTTGGCAAGCCAGGATCAGGAGTTGGGATAAAAACCGCAAGTTCTGTGTCTAGCGTTCAAGCATCGTTGGGAAGTTGGGAGGTGCCCGAGCAGCTTGTTGCCCAAAGCAATCTGGTGGATGACTACCTGCTCACCAGCCAGCCCGATGCGGAAAACGTTACGAAGGGTATCATCTATTTCGGTGACATCATAAGTTATGTGGGTGACTTCAACCGGTTCAAAACATGGCTTGATCAGCTTGACTTTTTTGTTGCGATCGACCCGTATTGCTCGCCGGGTACTGGATACGCGGACCTTATTTTGCCAGCGTGCACGCGTTACGAGGACTCCGAGGATGTGGGAGGGGCGCAGTTGACCGCGAATCATCTCACGCTCAAACAGAAGGTGATCGATCCGCTGTTTGAAAGCAAGACCGACAGAGAAATAGAGCGGGAACTCGCGAAACTCTTTGGTGTGGAAGATGCATGCCCGGAAAGTGGTGCTCAACTTGTGGAGGCTCAGTTTGCCGGAGCGGAGGGGTTGGAAGGTATCACGTTGGAAGCCGTGCAGGCAAACGGGGGCTTTTACGAAGTATTTCCCGATGACGGCGTGCCCCTCACCGATTTTGAAGGGGGCGTGTTTCCCACCGCGACAGGGCGGCTTGAAGTGTACTACGAAGAGCTGATTGAGTTTGGGAATGCCCTTCCTGTCTATGAGCCTAATACCGAGATCGACGATAAAGAATTGAGGGCGAAGTATCCACTCTCAAACGCGCAACCTCGCACGCGTTTTCATATTCATTCTGAGTACTGTGACGCTGAGTGGATCAGGCAGTACTGCGACAACTTTATCGAGATGAACCCGGCGGATATGGAAAAGAGAGGCCTTGTCGACAAAGATAAGGTCGAGGTGTTTAACGACCGCGGCTACATCAGCACTATTGTTCATGCAAACAATGCGGTACGACCAGGAACCACCAGAATGTTTGAGAATCCGTGGCCGCGTTATATGGACGGCACGATTTTGCAGAGCCTGACGAGTAGCGTGCTTAGTGAGCGGGGTTCCGCATTGGCGCAAGGACCCATGATTCCTTTTAACGACACACTTGTTGAAGTCAAGAAAGCAGGTGAGTGAGTATGACCAGGCTTGCGATAGCTATAGACCTCGACCACTGCTCGGGGTGTCATACGTGCGCGAACGCATGCAAGATGAGCAACAACGTACCCATGGGGATGCTATGGAACCGCATTGTTGTGGAAAATGCTGATGGCATCTACGGAGCCGAAGGCACGTATCCCAACCTTGTGCGCACCTATCTGCCGCTGGCGTGTCAGCACTGCGAGAATCCTGCGTGCCAGAAAGTGTGCCCCACGGGTGCTACGTACAAGGATGACAAAGGTCGCGTGGAAATTGACTATGGCAAGTGCATCGGGTGTCGTATGTGCATGGCGGCGTGTCCGTACAATGCGCGTGTGTTCAATTGGAACGAGCCGGTGCGCAAACCCGATTTCAACTACGGCGATGCGGACGTGCCCTTGCGCGAGAAAGGCATGATGGAGAAATGCACCTTGTGCAAGGAGCGCACCGATCGGGGCCAAGAGCCTATGTGCGTGACGTGCTGCCCTATGAAATGCCGGACATTTGGCGATCTTGACGATCCGAACAGTGAAATTGCTCGAATGAAGAACGCCGGAAGCGCGTTTGTGCTTCTGGAAGATATGGGCACGAAGCCCCAGGTTTTTTACGTGAAGTGAGGGGGATAAACGAATATGAGTGAGAAACAAGGGTTTGTTTCGGGGGTTTCGGGGAAGTTCCTTGCAGGCGCATTGGTGTGTGCGGCGCTTGCTGTGGCCGCTTTCGGCTGTTGGGTATATCAGCAGATTGGCGGCCTGGGCATTACGGGCATGAGCAATGCGACATCGTGGGGGCTCTATATTGCAGCTTTTATGTTTTGCGTTGGCTTGTCTGCCGGTGGTCTTATTGTGGCTTCTTCGGCGCACGTGTTTAAGATTGAGCGGTTCAAGCCGGTGGCTCTACCGGCGGTTATTTGCTCGACGGTGTGCATCTGCCTTGCAGGATGTTTTGTCCTTATTGACCTGGGTGGTATCTCTCGGGTATGGAATATGTTCGTAAGCCTTAACCTTGCCAGTCCGCTGGCGTGGGATATGTGTGTTATTGTGTGCTACCTGGTTATCAATGTGCTTGATATGGTGTGGATGGTGAAAGGCGAAGAGCACAAGGTTGAGGTCCTCTCCCGCGTTGCCTTGCCTGTGGCCATTCTTGTCCATTCTGTCACGGCGTGGATATTCGGTTTGGAGATTGCTCGGGAGGGTTGGCACAGCGCCATTATGGCTCCCATTTTTGTGGCGTCCGCCATGGATTCAGGCTTGGCGTTGCTGCTCATTGGCCTTGCGTCGCTTGAAAAAGGAAAGGTGTTTCGGACTTCTCCGGCACTTTTTTCCTCGCTTGCTGGCCTTTTGTGCGTGTGTATAGCGGTTGATGCATATCTTATAGGGTGCGAGCTTCTGACCATGGCGTATCCTGGCACTCAGGAAGGTAACGCCATTTTGGCCGAGATGCTAACCGGCTCTACGGCACCGTTTTTCTGGTTTGAGATTGTAGGAGGGTTGGCACTTCCTTTTATGATGCTTGTGTTTTCTCGGAATCGGAAGCGGCGCGCTCTTGTGATTGGCGCATCTGTTTTGGTGGTGTGCGGGGTGTTCTGCAAGCGTGTGTGGCTGCTGTTCACGAGTTTTGTTCATCCGAATGTGTATGGCGGCAATGGCATCACCTTGGGCACGAAAGCTGCCCAGCAGGGCGGCGAGGGCATGTGGTCGATGCTGGGAAGCTACGCGCCGACGCCGTTTGAGGTGATCATTGTGATTGGCGTGGCCGCCTTAGGTGTTTTGGCGTTCATGGTGTTGTGCAAAGCGCTTTTGCCGAAATGGCAATCTGGTTGCACGCAGGGTGAGGCGAACGATGTTGCATCGGTCGTTTCGGAATGCGATGGCGCTCAGGCGGAGTAGGGGTAGGGTCGTGCGCGTTCAAGAAGACGATCGGTGCGTTGCTGGAGAGCGTGCGCTTGTTGCGCACGAGTTGGCCGATGCGTATGCGTTTCTAGGGAATTCTCTGCTCAAGCCTGTCAATCAGGTGGACAAGGTGGGGCTTTTCCCCGAGTTTTGGAAGGCGTTTCCTACGTTTGGGGATGCCGATGTCGGTGCGTGTGTGCACCGCTTGTATACGTATGCCAAGGAACTTCCCGAATATGAACAGGCTGTAGAGCAGGTTGCGTTCGAGTATACAAAGCTGTTCTTCGGCCCGCCTAAGCCCCAAGCGGCTCCGTGGGAAACCATGTATGGGATTACAGGGTGTTCCTGCGGTTTTGGTGCCGCTACGTTTGAGATGAGAAATCTTTTGCGCTCGCATGGCCTCAAACTCTCGAACACAAATCATCAGTATGAGGACCATATAGGAATAGAGTTGCTCGTGCTTTCCGAGTTGTGCCGTCGCGCCGAAAACGATGTCGATTATCGGGAGGTAAGAGACTATATAAAAAAGCATCCGCTTCACTGGGTGGGAAAGTTGCGCCTGCGGATTGCGGAGGTGTTTCCCTGTGGCTATGTGGTTAAGCTTGTTGATCTTGCCGAAGCGCTCATGGCCATGCAGGTGCGTTGGTACGAAGTGTGACCGAAAGGGGTTAAGAGGACAACTTGAGAGCCGCTTGGACGTCTTGGTGGACGGGGGTGTGGAAGTTTGGCGGCGCGCCGAGGTGACGCTGATGAGTGACAGTGGCGGTGACTTGCGCACACGCCCTCAGCATGCGCACGCTTGTGCGCTTTTCATGGCCGAAGCACGCTGCGAACGGCCGCCCTCGTATAATGGGACGGTACGAACCGACCTGGCAAGGACTTGCAGCCATGCAGCGAAACGCACCCGAAACGCACGACGCAGCCGACGGGCCAACCTTCGGCGCCGCCTTCCCGCGCGCCGAATCCCCCGCTCGCCTTCGCCGGACCCTGACGGCCAAAGCGCTCATCTGCGCGCTTTTGACCTGCGCTCTCTCTACGGCGGGACTGGCAGGCGCCGCCCCGGCGTTTGCCGAGACGACCGAGATCGATGCCCAGCCCGACGCCCTGCAGCAGCAGATAGAGAGCACGGCGGCGGCCTACGACGAGGCCACCGCGCGCGTGGAGGAGTTGGAGCGCCAGATAGCCGACAACGAGGCGAAGATCAAGGAATTGCAAGCCGACCTCCCCGAGCAGCGGGAACGGGGCGCCGAGGCGCTGCGGGCCCTGTACAAGCTGCAGCAGGAGATGCCCGGGGTCATCGAGGTGATCCTCAACGCGAAGAGCCTGGGGGACTTCCTAACCGCCTTCGAGTACATCGACCACATCCAACGCAGCAACGTCGCCGAGATCGAGCGGCTCCAATCCATGACGGCCGACCTCGAGACGTCGCAATCCGAACTCGAGCAAGCCCGCGAATCGGCCGCATCCGAGCAGCGCGCAGCCGAAAACGCCCTGGCCGAGGCCCAAAGGGCGCGCGAAGAGGCGCAGCGGAGGGCGCAGGAGGAAGCCGCCCGCCAAGCCGAGGAAGAGGCGCGCGCATCCCAGGAGGAGGCCGCGAAGGCCGCCGAGGAGGGCAACCAGCAAGAAGAGCAGGCGCAGGAGGAGCAGAAGGAGGGCGCGGCTGCGGCCCCCGAGGGCGGCGCCGGCCAGAACCCGCCTGCCGAGGTGCAGCCCCCCTCCTCGGACGGCGCCGATTGGAGTTCGGACAAGGCATCGTTCGTGGCCGAATGGGGCGGGCGCATCGACGCGTACCTGGCGGGCTCTCCCCTGGCAGGTCAAGGATCAACCTTTGCCGAAGCGGCCTGGAACTACGGTATTGACCCCCGCTGGTCGCCCGCCATCGCCAACACCGAAAGCTCGAAGGGCGCGTATTGCAGCTACCCCCACAACGCCTGGGGCTGGGGTAGCGTGAGCTGGGGAAGCTGGGAGGAGGCCATCAACGCCCACGTGCGAGGCCTGGCGAGCGGCTACGGCTACACCATCAGCGTGGAGGCCGCCAAGAAATACTGCCCCCCGAACTGGGAGCATTGGTACAACGCCACGCTGGGCCAGATGAACCTGATCTAAGGCGGAAGGAAGGCAGGCGTCTTCGCAGGCAGCCTTCGCCCCTCCCGACAACACGGCGACGCCTCGCGAAACGCGGGCGGACGGGGAACGGGGAAACGGCAGGCGAGATTCGGCGCGGGTTCGGTGCGAACTCGGCGCAGCGTCCGATTCGACGCGGCGCCCGACTGACGCCGAACGCTACCGCAGCTTGGCGCGACGCTCGCGCCAGTCGGGCATGAAGGCGTCCATGAGCGCCTTGAAGCGAGGACCGTGGCCGCGCTCCAGCAGATGGCACAGCTCGTGCACCACCACGTACTCCAAGCATTCCGGCGGATAGAGCGCCAGGCGCACGTTGATGCAGATGCGGCCCGTGGCCGGCTGGCAGCTGCCCCAGCGGCTCGTCATGTTTCGGTACGCCAGCCTGCCCGCCTTCACCCCCATGACAGGCTCCCACGCCGCAACGAGCACGGGCACGCACGTCTCCACCACGGCGCGCCACTCGGCCACCTGCCCAGGCGTTGCCTCGGCGGCCAGCGCGGCGGGAGAGGCCGCCGCCTGGGCGCGCTTCGCCTCTATCCACGTGCGCTTCTCGCGCACGAACCGCACGACCTCGCGCTCGGGCAGGCGCAGGGGCGCGGACACCTCCACCTCGCCGCCGGGACGCCTGACGCGCAGGTTGAGGTTCTTCACGCGCTTGCGCGCAAGGCGAACGACCAGGCCGTCCACCTCCAATTCGACGATCCCGGCCATGCTACGACCCAAGCGCGATGTCGTAGGCTGTGTTGCGCGCGATGCCGAACTCGTCGGCCAGCGCGCGGGCGACATCCTTGCCGCGCATGCCGTTTGCTTTGAGCTTGGCGGCGCGGGCGCGGGCCGCCTCCTCGGCGCTTTGCTCGGCCGCGGCACTTTCGGAGGCGTTCGGGCCGTCCACCACGAGCACGATCTCCCCCTTCACGCCGCCCTCGCGCTCGCGCGCGGCGAAGGCGTCCCGCAGCGCGGGCAGGGCGTCGCGCGCCACCTCCTCGTGCAGCTTCGTGAGCTCGCGGCACACGGCCGCCTCGCGCAGAGGGAACGCCTCAGCCAGCGCGCCAAGCGCACCGACCAGGCGGTTCGGACTCTCGTAGAACACGAGCGCGGCATCGAGCGCGCGCAGCCCCTCCAAGAGCGCGCGACGCTCGGCGTCTTTGCGCGGGAAGAAGCCGCCGAAGTAGAAACGCGGGTTGCAGCAGCCGCTGGCCACGTAGGCCGTGGCCGCGGCCGTGGGGCCCGGCAGCACCTCCACGGGCGCGCCCGCCTCGCGGCATGCGCGCACAAGGCGCAGCCCCGGGTCGGACACACCGGGCATGCCCGCGTCCGAGCAGTAGGCGATCGTCTCGCCGGCCCGCACGCGCGCTGCCACGGTTGCGGCACGCTCCCCTATCAGGCCCTCGTCCAGCCGCTCGAGTCGCTTCTTGATGTCGAAGGCGGCCAAAAGCCGCCCTGTCACGCGCGTGTCCTCCGCGCACACGGCATCGGCCGCGCGCAAGGCGTCAAGCGCGCGAGCCGTCATGTCGCCTAAGTTTCCGAGCGGCGTGGGACAGATGACGAGCTTGCCGGCCATAGTGCTCCCTTCGAGGCGTTTTCGTACCGTCCCATTGTCAGGCATGGGAGGTGTCTTGGCAAACGCGCACGTCGCTTTCGATGACGGGCGTCACCGGGGCCGCCGGAAGCGGCGAGCGGCGCGCCCGGGACGGACGGGCGGCATGCGCCGCGGCGCATGCCGGGGACGGGCCGCAGGGGCCGCAGCGCAGCCGAGAGCCGCAACTACTCGCGCTTGAGCAGCTTGGTGTTCGCCAGGTACAAAGCCAAAAGCAGCACGAGAATCGAAACGGAGAAGATGAGCGTGTGGAGGGGGTCGTCATGATAGAGGATAATGAGCCTGATGATGGCGGTAATCCCAATGTAGATGAAATAACGGAGGGGAAAGTGGAGTCCCGACTGGTAGTACTTCGCTATGAGGGCCAGGAACTCGAAGTACAAAAACCATGTCACAATGGAGCCCAAGATCTCGTTGCCGCCCGTCTGATGTTTCTCGACAACAAGAAGAATGAGCGACCAGGTGTTCATCAGCAAAAGCACCGAGAGTATCCCTCCAAGGACGAACAGCACCCCGGACAGGAACACCTGCATGAACCTGGAGATGCGCTTCGGATCGGCGAGGGTCTTGAAAAGCGCGGCGCCGTTTTCGGCGTCATTGCGGGTATCGCTCATGATCGTCGTATCTTCCTTTGCACGAACAAGCGGACAGCTGCCCGGAACCTTCGCGATTCCGAAGCCGCCCGACAGCGGAACACGTGGGAAGCGAACGCGGCGACGTGCCCACCTTCGCCTCTCCCTTCGAAATGATACTATATCACAAGCAAATAAAAACGAGGGCCTCGTGCACAAGCTGCAGGGTCGGCGAACGCATGGGGACGGGCGCGGCCCCACCGTGGATGAACACGCAAGGAGCGGGCGCGGGTTCTCCGTGGACGGGCGCATGGGGGACGCGGACCCTCCATGGATAAACGCGTGGATCCCGTCCGCAAGGAGCGGACGCGTGTTCTCCGTGGGCGAACGCGCGAATCCCATTAGCAGGGAACGGACGCGGCCCCTTCGCTCGCAGCCGCCCGCTATTTGCGACGCATCAGCACAAACGCCACCACCAGCACGATGGCCGCCACCACCACGATCCCGCCCACGATGAACGGCAGCGCGTTGTCTCCTGTGCTCGCCAGCGCGTTTTGCGCAAGTTCCATAACCGCTCCTTCCGCGAATCGCCGTTTTCACGCCACCGCGCCATTGTCCGCTATCCAAGCCTCATTGGCAAACGTGCAGGCGGAGACGATTTCCGCGACCCGGTGCTTCCTTGACCACCGCATGCGAACGAGGGTCGCAGCGGGCCTCGCAATTGCCACAGCGCGCCATTTGCGGCCACGGCCGGCGCGCCGCTCGGGGCATGCGGCCGCACGGGGCGCGCTACGGGACGGAGGGGGTTGCGCAACCATTCGCTGACGAAGCGAATGCGCTGTCGGCGGCAGGTTTTCGCGCATCTATACTGGGCAACCTGACCATCGAGCAAAGGAGGCCCCCATGCCCACCACCACCGCAGCCGCAGCCGTCTCCCCTACGCCCTACACAGGACTCGACAAGCTCTTCATAGCCGGAACCTGGCGCGACGGCTCCAGCGGCGAGCGCGCCCGCGACGTAAACCCCTACGACAACAGCACCTTGGCCGTTCACGTGCTGGCCGACAAGCGCGACGTGCAGGAGGCCTTTGAGGCCGCCGAGCGAGCGCAGGCCGCTTGGGAGCAGACGCCGCCCGCCGAGCGCTCCGCCATCCTGGCTGAAACCGTGCGCATCTTCGACGCGCGACGCGAGGAGCTGATCGAATGGGTGCAGCGCGAGACGGGCGGCATCCGCGCCAAAGCCGAGTTCGAGGTGGGCGCCGCCCGCGCCGCAGCCGAGGAGGCGGCGTCGTTTCCCTACCGCATGGACGGCGACCTTTTGCCCTCGGACGTTCCCGGCAAGGAGAACCGCGTGTACCGCCGCGCGCTTGGAACGGTGTCGGTGATCAGCCCGTGGAACTTCCCGCTGAACCTGTCGAACCGATCGGTGGCGCCGGCGCTTGCCGTGGGCAACGCCGTGGTGCTCAAGCCGGCCTCCGACACGCCCGTGGCGGGCGGAATCCTGCTTGCGAAGATATACGAGGAGGCGGGACTGCCCGCCGGCCTGCTCTCGGTGGTGGTGGGGCGCGGCAGCGAGATCGGCGACGCGCTGGTGGAAAGCCCCATCCCGCGCCTCGTCAGCTTCACCGGCTCCACCGCCGTGGGCAAAAGCATTGCCGCGAAAACGTTTGGCGGCAAATCGCGCATGAAGCGCCTCGCCTTGGAGCTGGGCGGCAACGCGCCGCTCGTCGTTCTTGACGACGCCGACGTGGAGCGCGCCGTGGACATCGCCATTGTCGGGCGCTTCCTCCATCAGGGGCAGATCTGCATGAGCACGAACCGCATTATCGTGGATGCGAAGCTGGCCGACGAGTTCACCGAACGCTTCGTCGCGCGCGCCGCGAAGCTCGTGTGCGGCGACCAGATGGATCCGGCCACCGACATCGGTCCCATCATCAACGAGGCGCAGCTCTCGGACCTTCTGCAGAAGGTCGCGCGCGCCCGCGACCAAGGCGCGACGCTCGCGCTCGGCGGCGAGCCGGACGGCCTGGTGATGCCGCCCGTCGTGTTCGCGAACGTCGATCCTGCGCTTGACATCGCCACGCAGGAGAGTTTCGGCCCGCTTGCGCCCATCATCGTGGCGCACGACGAGGACGAGGCGCTGCGCCTGGCCAACCGCACGGACTACGGACTGTCGTCGGCCGTGGTGGGCGGCGATGTGGAGCGCGCCGTGGCGTTCGCCCGCAAGATAGACGCGGGCATGACGCACGTGAACGACATGACCGTGGCGGACGAGCGGCACACGCCGTTCGGCGGCGAGAAGAACTCCGGCCTGGGGCGCTTCAACGGGCGCTGGATCCTCGAGGAGATGACGCGCACCCACTGGACGAGCGTCCAGCACACGCCCCGCGCCTATCCGTTCTGATCAGACGCGGAAAGAGGCCTTTTGGTTGCGGCCCTTTGGCGCTTGGCGCGCCAGGGGGCCGCGCCACTGCCAGATCGCCAAATCCGCCAAACCTGCGGGTTCGCTGGACCATCAGGCTGGCCGAACCGCCCGCCAAACCGTCAACCCCGCAGGGTTGCCAAGCTGGCGGCACGCAAATGCGGCGCGTTACGAAAACTTCACCGCGCAGAGCGCCGCGAAGCCCACGACCACCACCGCAGCCAGCGCGTTCATCACGCGCAGCGGCACCTTGGCCAGAAGCTTCTGGCACAGCGGATACACCACCCAGGTGTAGAGCATGGCAACGGCGGCCAGGGCCACGTCGTTTACGAGCCACGCCTGGCCCAGCACGTTGAGCGGCAGTTCGGAGTTGTCCCACAGAGGGTATTCGCCAGCGGCGTCCGGACGGTTGAGCATGAGGCCCATGCCCAGCTCCATGACCAGGCACACCCCCACGGCAATCAGGAAGAACTGCACGCCCGCTCCCGCCAGCGTGCGGCGTGTGGCCACCAAGCGCTCACGCAGCGGCACAAGCGCCACGGCGCACACCACCGTGCCCACGCCGTACACGAGGAAGGGGTACATCGGGTCGTCCCACACGAGTGAATCGGCGTCCACAATGCCGAACAGGTTCATAAACGAGCAGTAGGCTATCTCCATCCAGTGCCCCAGCACGCTGAACACGCAGAAGTACACGGCGAGGTTGCGCCAGAACGCGAACGCGTCGGGCGCGTAACCGTGCAGTTCGTCTTCGCGCGTGATGAGGGGCATGGCGGCCGCCTACGCCCGCACCGCGTGAGGCGACTCGGATGCGGACGGCTCGCCCTCCGCATCGCCCTCCGCATCGCCCTCCGCATCGCCGACGCCAATCTCGACGGTGGTGGCGGAACCGTCATCGGAGGACACGTCGATCCCCGGCACCACCACGTTGATGTAGTACAAAAACACAAGGATGGCAAAGCCCACCACCACGCCGGCGAACGCCGTGTTCACCACGTCTTTGGAGAGCCTGCCCAACCCCGCTTCCAAAGCTGGGTAGATAACCCAGGTCATAAGCGTAGCCACCATGCCAAACGCGATGGCGTTTTGCAGGCACACCTGCCCCATGAAGTTGCCGAACATGTTGCGATAATCCCACAGCGAGTAGTCCATGTTGAGCATAAGCCCCATGACGAACTCGATGAGCGTGCACACGAACGCGTTGATGACGAAGCTGATGATCAGCGGCACCACGCGGCTGCCGATGCGCTTCTCCAGGAAGTTCTTGATGGGATAGAACAGCAGCACGCACGCCACCGCGCCCACGCCGTACACGGGAAAGGGGTAGAGCCAGTCCGACCAGATCTGCGAGTTCGGATCGTAGATGCCCGGCAGGATGCCGAATCGGATGAGCGTGCAGTACGCGGCCTCCATCCAGTGCCCCACCACGCTGAACACGCAGAAGTACATGATGAGGTTGCGCCAAAACGCCCAGGTGCGCGGCTTGAAGTAGCTGATCTCGCGCTCAAGCTCCTCGCGCTTGGCCTCGGGCGAGAACGGCTCGGTGAGCACCGCCTTCACCCGGCGCGAGGTGAGGAAGTACACGAACAAAATGATGTCGAACCACGAATCGAGCAATTGGTCGGTTACGCTAAAGGCACCCTGCCCCAGGTTGTAGCCCGTGCCGATGACGATGTTGAACAAACTGAACGCCATGATGAGCGAGCGCGCCGCCCGCTTGCGCTGCCAGATGAGCCAAAAGCTCATGGCCTCGAACACAAGGTTGAGGTAGTCAAGCACGTCGGAGAAGGCAAGCGTGTAGTCCCCCTTTATGAGGAACACCGACAAAACCAACGTCAACAGGATGTTGACGGCGAATATCACCTGCAGAAAACGCATGAAGCCCAACTTTTTGGGATTGCTGAAATCTCGAGCCATACCTCTTGTTCGCCCTTTCCTCTGCCGTCGCCTTCCTATCGCCCGGCCTCGTCGGCGCGCCGGCGCGCGCCTACGGCGGCGATCATCGCGCACGTTGCCGCGACCAGCACGCAAAGCGCCGTCGCACCTGCCGCCGCAGCCGGATCGCCCGTGCGCGCAAGCGCCTTCGGATCGGCCGCCGGCGCGGCATTGTCCGCAGGCGTCGCGCCATCGTCGCCGTCCGTGTCGCCGGACGCATCGCGCGGCATCGTGAGCGCCTTCACGCACACGTTCGTCACGTACGAGCGCGAAGAACCGCCCTCGGACGCCGCCGAGCGCGCGCCGGACGCGCCGGATCCCGCCGCCGCGCCGCCGGACGCCTCGCCCTGTGCGAGGTCGCGTCCATACCCTGCAGGATCCTCCCAGTTCACGCCGTCGGCCGACACCCAGCTCGCTTCGCGGTTGCCGTCTTCGTCGCGCCCCATGAACGAGGGCTCAAGTCCCGCCGCCGCGCTTTCGGGATCGGGCGTGAACGCCTCCACGGCAATCGGGTAGGCGTAGCGCTCGTTTTCCAGCCGCACCACCACCGAGAACGTCTCGCCCGCCAAAAGCGCCACCGGCTCGTCAAGCTCCACGGTAACGTAGCCGGGAAGCTCCCGCACGCCCGAGCGGCTGGAGACAAGCTCGCCGCCGCGCGGATCGGCGTCGGTCGCTCCGCGGTACACCTCCACGGTGTACGCGGTGCCGACGCCCGTCGTGCAGAATTGCACGCGGTCGAGCGTCTCGTCGCGCGCGCTTCCAAACACGTTGGCCGCCCAGCCCGCAACGCCGCCGCCCACCGACAAGGATTCCGACCAGCCCGCCGCATCGTACTGGTACAGCCGCTCGCCCTCGCGCGCCACCTCGCCCATCAGCGCCGCCTGGGCGATCAGCGTGGCGTCCTCGTAGGACACCCAAAAATAGCCGCCGTCGCCTTGCCCGACGCCCCAGGAGTTCTTCACCAGCCACGCGCCGTCGCGCTCAGGACGCATCCCTTCGTTGAAGTTGTCGCGCGCATAGGCGTCGTCCCAGCCCACGATGGCCACATAATGATCGGCAACCGCTCCGGGCACGCCCGCAGCCGTATGGTAGCTCGACGTTTCCGCACAGAAGTTGCCGAGCGCCTGGTTGGCGCAGAACTCGGCCACCACCGGCGCCTCTTCGACGACAGTGCGCTTCACGGCAGCGCGCAGGTCGTCGCCTTCGAGCGCCTCCCAATAGCCGCCGGCGCCGGCGCTCAGGTACGCGGCATCCGTGAGACGCGCATCGCTCGCAGAGCGCAACGACTCGTCCATCTGCGGATTCGCCCAGTCGGTCACGCCCTCCTGCGCAACGACCGCGCCCTTGCCGGCAGCCAGGCTAGCGGCAATCGAAAACGGCGTGACGCCGCCGTCGTAGGGGTTGTCGGGCATAAACGCATTCAGGCCGGCCGCTTCGCGCTCCTCATCGCCCATCGTGGCGAAGTACACGGCATGGAAGGGCGAGAGTCCCGCTTCCACCAACTCATCCGACGCCGCGCTGTCGTAGACGAGCGAGGTTTCCAAAGACGCCATCGAGGCGAACGGCCCGCACAGGTCGGTGGTGCCCTGATCGCGCACCGGCGTGACAAGCCCCTCCTCGCGCGGGTCGAACGACGAGCGCAAGGCCGGGTCGTCCGGTTCCTCGGGGTCGGGGCCGGGTTCGGGTTCGGGCTTCGGCTCTGCCGCATCCGTCGTGAACGCCTTGATCATGACGTTGCCCACGCCCTCTTCCGCGTACACCTGAGGATAGTCGCCGAACCGCGAAGGCGAAATGCGATCCTGCACCTCGGCAGCGGAAAGCTCCGTCACGTCATCCCACGTGGCGCCCCCATCAACGCTGTAGAAGCTCTCACCCGCGTTCGCCACGGCCCGCTGCGCCTTCACGTAGCCGCCCTGAGCCTCGTCGGGGTCGTTGGCATCGTAGGCTGCCACCTCAAGCGGCAGGTACGCGCCCTCGTAACCCTCGATGCGCTCCACTACGGAGAACCGCTGCCCCGCGCTCAGGGCCACCGGCTTATCGAGCGCGATGGTGTGGTAGCCGCCGTACTCCACCTCTGTCGTCTGGATTGTCGCCAGCGTGCCGTCGGTGGGGCCGGTCGCGTCGCCGTCGAGCAAGTACACCTCCACCTGCACGGTGGAGCCGGGGTTCGCCGTGGTCGCGGACACGGCCTTTAGCACCTCGTCGCCCTCGGCCTCAAACACGTTGGCCGCCGCAACGGCCTTTCCGAACGCGCCCGGCTCGATCTTGCCCACGCTCGCAGCGCTCAGGTAATCGTACTGGTAGTTCGAGTCGTAGCTGAACGAGCCGTCCGCATCGGGCAGATCGACCAAGAAGGACGTGGGCTCGCATATGCTCATGTCGTAGTACGACAGGTAGAAGCAGCCGTCCAAGCCCCAGTCGGCACTCCAGCTGTTCTTGACGATCCATGCGCCGTCATCAGGCGGCTGCTTCGTGAAATTATCCCGAGAAAACGTATCGTCCCAGCCCACGATGGTGACAGCGTGGTTGGCCGTCGTGCGCTCGTCCACGTCGGGCGTGGCCTGATCGTCCTCGGTGATGTAGGCGTTCACGTACTGGGCGCTTGCCAGATAATTGAAGTACTCGCTCTCCCCGTAGCCGGGATCGTCCGGGTCGGTGATCGGGCGCGACTGGTCGGCATGGTAGCTCACAGACACCGCGCCGTTGTCCACAAGCGCGCGCTTGATAGCCGCCGTGGCGTCAGGATCGTAGGTGTAGTTGTCCGTGAAAGGGTTCTCCGGATCGGAGAACACGGCGGGGCTGGGAAGCGAGATCACGTCCTGCACGTGCACGGACGCAACGGTGCGGTCGCTTTCGAAAAGCGACCAGTCGCCGGAGGTGTCGTACTCGTCCCAAACCCCGTTCACGTCGGCGTACGGGATGTCGGCCTCGTCAGCCGCGCCGAACCACGCCGACAGCACGGCGGTGGAAATGCCGTAGTCGCCGCCGGCGTTGAAGGTGAGCTGGGTGTCGGTTGAGGTCGCGCCCGCCGTGCGCTTGGCGAACGCACCCTCCCCCGCCTGATCCGCGTCCGTTTCGGCCCCCACCGCCGTGCGGCCGAACCACGCCAGCTGGCGCTCGGAGAAATCGGGGGTCGCGCCGTCGGCGAGGCCGCCCTGCACAAGCACGTTGCTCTCAAGCGAGGCCATGGTGCCAAACGCCCAGCACGAACCCCACGGGTTCTGGTATTTCACCGGCGTGGAATCGCCCGTCTCGCGCAGGTCGAAACTCGCGGGCAGGTCGCCCTCGTCCTCGGAGGCTGCGCGGACGCCCGCCGCAGCATCCGGGTAGTTGTAGCGCGACAGGGCGGCGATACTCGGCACGGAGAACGCGCCAGGCTGCACATCGGCAACCGTCCAGTCGCTCTCGTCCGCATCCGTCGAGCCGCCCTCCACAAGCGAACCATCGGCGAAGGCCGCCGCCTCATTCGGCGCACCTGCCGCCTGCTCGGGCAGCGCGAACGCCGCCGCAGGCACAAGCCCGCACGCTAAAGCCACGCTGAGCGCCAGCGCGAACAGCCGCTTCGCCATGGATGCCCCTTCCTGCCGCATGACGCAACGCCTCCTTAGCGGTACAGAACCGTCACCAACTGGCTCATGACGGTGTCGCCCGACCCGCAGGGGTTCACCTTCACGTCCACGATCTCGCGCCCGTTTTGCTGCAGGAAACCGATGACGCCCTCCATGGTGAGCGACAGGTTCTTGTACGAGGTCAGCCCCGACGACCCTTGGAAGCAGCCCACATGCAAAGCGCCGTCTTTCTCGGATGCCGACTCAACGGTGATGCCCATCTCGTCGAGCGCCTTCGCCACGCGTTCCTGCAGCTTCTCCTCGTCGGACTTTCCCGAGCCGAACAAACCCATGGCGGGCCTCCTTCCGCAACTCCCTCCACCGCAATGCGGAAGGATCCGTCGAACTGAAACAGGCGGCCGGAAGGCATCCCTCCGGCCGCCACCTGCACCTACCTTTGCGCCCGCGCGCTACTCCTTGCCGATGCGCCGACGCATCGCCAGCGACGCACCGGCGACAAGCGCCGACAGGCCGCCAACGCACGCGACCGCGATGCCGAGCAACGCGTCATCACCGGTCCGCACCAAGGCGCCGTTGCCCTTCGCGTCGGATCCAACGTCGGGCTTCTCCTCGGAGCCGCCGCCCGAGCCGCCCGTCTCCTTCAAGCCGTCGGCCTTCGCGGCGTCGAACGCCTTTTGTGCGGCGGCAAGATCCGCAGCAGCGCGCTCAATGTCGCTCGCAAGCGGACGCTCTGCACCCAAGACTGCCTCCGCAGAGGCGATGGCCGCTTTGAACGCGTCATGGGTGGCCTGCGTCACCCACGGCGTACCCTTCGCCACATCGGAGCCGTCCGCGCTCACGACGGTCTGCACCAAATCGTTGCGCGCGTCCTTGATGGCGTCCTCAAGCTGCTTCACCGCCTCGGCGCTCGCGTACTCGTCGGCCAACGTGCCGGGTTGCTTGGCCTCGTCGAACGCCCTCGTCGCCATGCTCAGAGCCAGGCTGATGCGATCCACATCGCCCTGCGTGGGATTCCCACCTGCTAGCAGATCCTCGGCCTCCATGATAGCAGCCACCAACTCGGCACGCACGTCGCTCGGCACCCAGTACTGCGAGGCGGGAACGTCGGAGCCGTCTCCCGCGACGCTCTCCACCGCACTTTCAAGCATAGCTTTCGCGGAAGACAAGTACACCCCAAGCTGAGCCACGCTCTCCTCGGTGGCGGGCTTGTCGGCGCCCTCTTCAATCGGGTAGCCGTACGCTTTGATGGGCAGGTTGTCAATCTGATTGCCCCGCGCCTCGCTCGCCACGGAATCCGCGTGGAAGTCCCGCCATGCGGGGTTCTCCCCGTTCTCGTCGGACGCGTAGACGAAACTCTCGCCCTCGTTCACCACGCCCTCGTAGTAGTAGGAGGGAACCCTCTGCTGGATCATCTCTTCGGCCGCCTTGGCCGCGGCATCGGCGATCTGCTGCTGGCCTTTCTCGGTTTCCACGTACTCGTTCGCCTTGGCGGTCGCCTCTTCTTCGCTCGCGCCTTCCTCGATCAGCCTGTTGTACGTCGCCTGCCACAGGGCATCTTTGGCCACCCCAAGATACGTCTGGTAGTACGTCTCGTAATACTGCTCGTGGTACTGCTGTTCGAACGCGTCGAGGGACGCCCGATCCCAACCGACATCGTAGCTGACATAGTAGTCGTTGTCATCGAGGCACTGCTGCGTCACCACCACCGAGAAGCGCTCGCCTGCATTCAAGGTGAACGCCTGCTCGGCGGCCAGCTCCACCGCATGAAAGCCGCCCCACTCGAACGTCTGCTGAACCGTGGCCAGCTTCACGCCCTCGGTGGGCAGGGTCGCGCCCTCCTCAAGCAGGTACACGTCGAAAGTCACCTGCGTGTTGGGGCGCGTCGTTTCGCAGGTGAGCTTACGCACCGTCTCCGCATCGTCGGCAGAGAAGATGTTCGCCATCTTCATCGGAAGAGCGGAGGAATTGCTCACAACGTCCTGCGCAGGCATGTAGTCGTACTGATGCACGAAGTAGCGGTCACCCTCGCTTTGCGTGGACTCCACGGCGAAGTCGAACGACTCGGGCTTGGTGATGGTCTTGTCCCAGTACGAGAGGTAGAAGTAGCCGTCCCCATTGCCGTCGCCGTCCTCGTCGGTGCCCCAGCCGCCGGGATAGCCGTTGGGGAACTTGTCTCCCGCGCCCCAGCTGTTCTTGACGATCCACGCACCGTTGGCGGGCGGCTGCTTGTTGGGGTCGACCTCGCCTGTCTCCGGGTCGGGGTTGCCGAAGTTCTCCTTGGCGTAATTGTCATCCCAGCCGACGATGGTCACGGCATGGCTGATTCCCACAGCATCGTAGGTGTAGTGCGCCCACGAGCCGTCCTCATTGTTGCCGGGGTTCATGTAACCCATCTCGGTGATCTGGTTGGGCTTCGACTGATCCGCGTAGAACGCGATGGCCACACCGCGGCCCTCGTGGAGCTGTTCCTTGATGGCGTCGTTGGCGCGCTTGGCACCCTCGTAATCCTCTGCGGCGTTGTACTCGCCCGGAGAGGGGAGCTGCACGGACTGCTCGAACTCCACCATCTGCCAGAAGCGAAGCCCCTCGTCCACCGCCCACGTGCCATCTTTGCTGTACTGGTAGTTGTACTCCTTGCCCGTGACGGGGTCCGTCACGCTGTCGATCAGCCCTTCATCGTTTTTGTACGGCGCAGCCGACTCCGGAACGGGGCCGATGCCCGACGAGAACAAAGAGGTTCCGTACACCATCCACCCGCCGCTGTCCAAACGGCCGTTGTCTCCTTCTTTGAGGCTCACTACGCCCTCGCCGCCCTGACCGGAATCGTCATCGGCAGGAAGCGGTGTGTAGGTGAACCAAGCCAGATGGCGCTCGGAGATGTCCTTGAACTCCTCTTTCAGGGGGATGCCCTTTTGCGCGGCCTCGGAGATGATGCTCGCCTCCGAGGCAGAGGCGATGCCGAACGACCAGCAAGAGCCCCACGGGTTCTGGAACTTCACCGGCGTGACCACGTTACCGAACTTGCTGTTGTTCCGCAGGTCGAACTGGGTAGGCAGCACGTCCTCCGAAAGCGCGTTTGCCGCCGATGCGCCCGATGCCCAAGCGAACACGTCGTCGCCTTCCATCGTGCTGGCAACCTGTGGTGTCGCGCTTGCCGGTTCCTCGGCAAGCGCTGCAGACGGCACGCCCGCCATCGCCGCCGCAAGCGCCACCGACACAACCGCGCATCCGGTACACCGCCCCAGGCTTCGCGAGCGCCGCTCATTCCGCATAATGCACCTCCGCTTTATCGCTTGCACAACGCATATCCCTCTCCTACCGCCTGCCCGCACGGCGGCGGCACACCGCAGCCACCACCATGCCGATAAGCGCCAACGCACCCGCGCCCGCCAGAATAGGCACCGCAGAGAACAGCGGGTCGCCCGTGGACGCCAACGCGCGCAACGCCTTGCCCGAACTGTCGGCGTTCGCCTGCTCGACATCAGGCGTGGGCGTAGGCTCGGGGTTAGGGTCGGGCAGCGGCGTGGGCTTGGGGTCGGGATCGGGATCCGGCTCCGGATCGGGCGCCACGTAGTCGCCCGGCTGCTCGGCCGTCTCCACCGCCGTGGCGCTGAACGCGTGGTACGGCTCGTTCTGCACGCTTGCCAGCACGTACAGCTGGCCGCGGTAGGCCGTGGCCGCCGGAGCGAGCAGCGTCTGCCACGAGGCGCGCTTGCCGTACGCCGTCGGCGCGGAAAGGCCGTCTCCCGTCAGCAGGTAGGTGTCGGTCGCGCCGTTGTCGCTTTCGGGGCCCACGAGCGCGAAGCCGTCCGCAAGCGCGCCCGACGTCCAAGCCATCTGCCCCGTCTCGGTCACAAGCGCCGTCGTGTCCACCGACGTGCCCGCAAGCCACCCGGCAGGAATTTCCTCTTCTGCAACCGGATCCCAGCCGCCGCTTTGCGGCGTCACCAACTCGACGCCCAAAACGCCGCCCGCCTGGTAGCTCACCGATATGCCGCCCGAAACCACGAACGAGCCGTTGCCGTACGACACCTGGGGTCGAACGCGTCCCATGGAAAGCTCGCCGCATTTCTCAAGCTCCTGCGCCTCGAAATCCACGCGGTACACGATGGCGTTATCGACCGTCCCGCTGTCCGTAAGGCCCAAGCCCCCGAACACATATGCAAACTCGCCGTCGCTCGCCAGCGTTCCGTACGCCGGCGCGTCGCTCCCAAACGAGAACGTGTAGCCGGCAGGCTCCCACGTTTCATCTGCCGCATACCGAACGAACGTGGTGGAACCCGGAGCATCGCTTAGCTGCAGCACCAGCGCGCCGTCCACCGTCGCGCCCGATACATCAACGATGTCCCCTTCCAAACCCGCTTCCTTAGCCAAGTCGGTCGGCAGCGGCACCCGCTCCCATTTCTGTGCATCGGGGCGGTAACGCAGCATATAGTCGTACGCATGAAGCTCCACGTTGAAATTGGTCGTGCGTGGCAGGCAGTAAATGCTGCCGTTGAAGCCCACGAGCTGCCACGACCCCCAGCCGGCAAGCTCCTCGGGGACGGGCAGGTTCGTCTGGTCGTAATAGGTCGCGTCCGCACGCGCGCCCAGGTCGGCCCGGTGGCTGGCCAGCTTGCCGTTCGCCTCCACGCGCACGACCGTCTGGCCGCCCGCGAAGCCCTCGGGCTTCCGCACCGTCAGGCGCACCTTTTCGTCATCCATATCGTCGCGGCTCATCACGGCGGCCTCCACGTCGCCTAGGCGCACCGTCGTAGCGCCCTCGGGCATGAAGTAGCCCTCCACCTCCACGGCGCCATCCGCATCGCGCACCGCCGTGATGGCCGGACCACGGTTGCCCGCGCCGTCAACCGTGGCGTATCCGCTCGTGGAGCACAGGCCCGCATAGCGCTCGTCGCGCACGGCCGCGCCCTTCACCAGCGCCGCCAGCTTCTCGGCCGATTTCGCCTCGTCGCCCGCAACGTCGGCCAACCCCTTCCCGGCCAGCACCGCCGCCGCGCCGGCCACCGCGGGAGACGCCATCGACGTGCCCTGCTGATATCCGTAAGGCACCAGATCGCTGCCCAAGCCGATGCTGTCAACCGTCAGCGTTGCGGAAACAGGGCTGCCCGTCTGGTGAATGCCGCCCTGCATGGACATCTCGGCCACCAGGTAGGCGATCTGCAAGTGGGAGACTGAGGGGGTATAAACGGTTTAGAACGCCTGACAACAGAAAACAACATTATCGCAGGTAGATATAGCTGTTTTCAAAATCAGGAGCGACATTCCAGAACGCTTCGAAACGCTCCGATCAGGCTCATTCGTACCGGAATTCGTACCGACCCAGACCCCGGGAGAGACGGTTCCAGAGGGAGAGGAGAACCCCTATGGCAACCGACTGGAAGGCACTCGAGGAAGCCGAGGACCACGCCTACTTCATGGCGGAGCTCATGGACATCTCGCCCGAGAGCTTCACCCTCGAGGAGAAGAAGCAGATCCTGCACGACATGATCGCGAGCTCCTCCGCCATCGAGAACGCGATGCGGGACGAGTTCGCGGAGCTCGACGAGGTCACCCAGACCCGCTTGATCGACGACCTCGCGGCGGACGGCCCGAGGAGCCGGGAGTGGTGGTACGAGGTGCTCGTGGACGGGCCCCGTCACCGCGACTTCCCGACGCTCACCGACGGCCCGCGCCGCAGGAGCTAGCCCTGGGAGGCCCTCGCCCCGCTCAGGGGCGCGGGCCTCTCCCTTGTGTACCCCTTTGTGAAGCGCGCGACATGCGCGAACGCTCGCAAGGCGGCCCAATCTGGCGGATAATCTTGTCACGCCGCGACGAGAGGAGCACCGGATGAGAGACGCCGCCAAACCCGACCGCAGCGCCATCGGCAGGGCCAGGGCCCTCGCGCTCGCCATCCTCGTGGCGATTTCCCTCGCGGCGCTCCCCGCGTGCTCCGACGACGCCCCGAGCCCCCAGGCGCCCGCGCAGGAGAGCCAGGAGGCCGTGGCCGCCGCCCCCGAGGGCGCCGCTGACGAAGAGGGGCCCCAGGCCGGGGAGGAAGACCCCGCCCCCGAGGAACCCACCGTCCAGCCCGCCCCCGCCGCCCTCGACCCCTCACAGCTCCCCGCCTACGACGGCAGCCCCTACGCCACGGTCAACGGCAACGCCCCCACCATCGGCGAGGACGACCTCCCCGCCGCCAGCGAGTCCTACGCGCCCCTCGACCACCTCGGCCGCTGCGGCGCCGCGATCGCCGTCGTGAGCCCCTCGACCATGCCCGCCGAGGGCGAGGAGCGCGGGTCCATCGGCATGGTCAGGCCGACGGGCTGGCACACCGTGCGCTACGACGACCTCGTTGACGGACGCTACCTCTACAACCGCTGCCACCTCATCGGCTGGCAGCTCACGGCCGAGAACGCCAACGAGGAGAACCTCGTCACCGGCACCCGCTACATGAACACGGAGGGCATGCTCCCCTTCGAGAACGAGGTCGCCGACTACGTGGACCGCACGGGAGGGCGCGTCCTCTACCGCGTCGAGCCCGTCTTCGTCGGCGACGAGCTCGTCTGCCGGGGCGTCCACATGGAGGCGCGCTCGCTCGACGACGCCGGCATGGGCGTCGCCTTCAACGTCTTCTGCTACAACGTGCAGCCGGGCGTCGGCATCGACTACGCCACCGGGGAGAGCTGGCGCGAGGAGAGCGCCCTCCCGCAGGACCCCGAACCCGCCCAGCCGTCGGAGGAGCGCACCTACGTCCTCAACACCAACACGAGGAAGTTCCACTACCCGGAGTGCAGCTCCGTGGACCGCATGAGCGAGAAGAACAAGCAGACCGTGACCGACACGCGAGACGACGTCATCGCCCAGGGCTACGACCCCTGCGGCAACTGCAACCCGTGACGAAGGGGCCCTCGCGGGGCCCGGCTCACCCGATCCGGTCGCCCAGCCTGCCCGCCAGCCACATGACCGGCACGAGCGGCAGCACGGCGACGATGAGCACGACCGAGAGCGCCACGGCGAGCCCCCAGCGGGCGTCCTCCCGCGAGATCACGACAGGATCTCGTTCACGCGGGCCTGCACGGCGTCGTAGAGCGACCCCAGCCGGCGCCTGCGCTCCTCGCCGTTTCCGTACTCGCCGCGTATGACGGCCCGCGCCAGCGCCTCGACGTCGGCGCCGCCGGACGTCCCGCCGGAGCACCCGGCGCCCAGCATCTCGTTCACGCGCGCCTGGACCTCGGCGTAGCGGTCGCCCAGCGCGGCCCTCCGCGCCTCGCCGTTGCCGAACTCGCCTGCGATCACGCGGCGCGCGAGGTCGTCCACGTCGTCGGCGGCAGGGGCCTGGGTGGCGGGTGCGCTCGAGCCTCCCGCCAGGATGCGGTTAACCTCCGCCTGCACCTCCGAGTAGCGGCTTCCCAGCGCCGCGCGACGCGCCTCCCCGTTGCCGAACTCGCCGGCGATGACGCGTCGCGCGAGCTCGGAGACGGTCCCGCTGGGGGCGGCGCCCGCCGTCCCGCCGGGTGCCGAGCCGCCCGTGATCGCCGCCCTGAGCGCCGCCCACTTGGACGACGCCACGTAGGGCGCGGGGCACAGCTTGCCCGTCACGTCGTAGTGGCGGATGACCCCGGAGGCGCCGATGCCGTACTTTGCCATGAGCTTCTGCACCAGCCAGGCAAGCTTGGTGATCTCCGTCCCGCTGTAGTCCTCGCCGGCTGAGACCACCTCGATGCCGATCGCACGGCAGTTCATGTCCCAGTTGCCCGCGTGCCAGGCGGTGTCACCCTCGGCGACGCTCTGATAGATCTCCGGGGAGATGCCATCCACGAAATAATGGGCGCTCGCCCCCTGGCCCTCGTTGCGCGAGAAGTACGTCGCGTTGTTGCGCGCGCTCGCCGTGGTGCCCGTATAGTGGACCACGATGCGGTCGATCGCGCGGGAGCGCCCGCGCGTCATATGATCGCTTCCGCACTGCTTGAACAGGATGCTATACGCCATCGGGCACCTCCTCGAAGCCGTCGTCCTCGCCCTCGTCGGGCTCCCAGCCGTCCGGCGCGGCCGCCTCGACGCCCTCGCCGCGCAGCGCCTCCCAGCGCTCCTCCTCGCTCGCGAACTCGCACTCACTCATCGGAACCACCGCCCGACGGCAGCGCCGCGCCGAGCTCCGCCATGACGGGCGTGAGCACTGCCATCACGAGCGCCACCACGACCGCGCGCCACTCGGGCTCCAGAACCGCGCAGCCCACCAGCATGTCCACGTTGGCCACGACCACGCCGAGCACGCCCTGCACGATGGTCCTTGCCAGGCGCCACGGCCACTCGTTGGACGTCAGGAATGTCTCCATCATTGCCCCTTCCGCAGATTCTCGATCTCCGCCTTCACGACGGCGACGTCCTGCTCCAGGGCGTAAGTGCGCTCGACCATGCGGTTGTGCTTCTCGACCTGCCGCGTCAGGTTGTCGATCTTGACCTCCATGACCGCGCGGCTGCGCGAGTTGGACACGAGCACCCCGGCGAGGGTCAGCACCCCCGTCACGAGCGCCGCGATAACCGACTCCATGTGCGCCTCCTCCCTGGACGGGAGCGCCCCGCCCTTCTGGGAGAAGTGTCGACCGTGGTCACAAACGGTCATGTTTAGCTGCTGATATGTTGAGAAGCGTCGACTTCCGTCACTTCACAAAAGAGTTCACAGTAGGGACTCGGGGTAACAAAAAAGCGCGGCGTCGGAGATGTGACGCCGCGCTTGGGTTGGGGCACCTGTTGGGAGCCTAGTTCTCGCCGGGGTAATCGACCTTCACGATGCCCCTCTCTTCGAGGTATTCCAGCATGGCCTCGTAGACATCCCTTTCGTCACGCCACTCCATCGCTTCGGCGTAGTCGACGGCGTCGCCTCGGTAGCAAGAGGGGAACCACTGCTTCAGAACCCCAGTGACGGCGAGGTCCAGCTGGTCTGCCATCTTGTCGCGATCGGGTCGACTTTTCTCAAGGAAGTCTTCCTTGGTCACACCGTGCATGAGCAGCGTGTTGAGCAGCTGTCGATAGGACCCGAGCTTCTGCTGCTCGGCAAGGATATAGGGAAAGTGATCAGGATTCAGGTAGTTCTCGAGCCAGTAGTCCCTAACGCCCTCGTAGTCCATGACGGGGAGCTCAAGCGTCCAGCAGTACTTGCCGGCAAGGAAGTCGGGATGGACGTTGACTGCGCGGGCGATGAGGTCAAGAAGCTGGGGAGTGATCTTATTCTCGGAGACAGCGCGTCGAATAGTCCTGATGTCCTTTCCGATTCCGCCTTGATTGATCAGCCTGCCAAGAGAGTAGAGGGAATAGCCGCGGCGATTGATAACGCTCCTCATCCATTCACCGTTAATGGGTTTCTTGATTTCGGACTTAGGCATCTAGACCCTCCTTTGCATAGGACATTTTCAAACAAAAATGGGCTCTTCGGGTGTTTGTGTGGGCTGACGCGGCAGTGAAAACGGGGGCCTAGCAGCGGCGGCGCCCTCCGCGTATCGTTTGTTTTTC
>NZ_CBDTNW010000100.1:0-11899 GCF_965361815.1 Rubneribacter sp. | reverse complement strand
CGCACGCCTCCCAGGACAGAGGGTCGTAAGCGCCCTCGACGACGGGCAGCCCCTCGCCGGCCGCCCATTCCCGCAGCGCGCGCATGCGGCGCGCGTGCTCGTCGGCCGGCGCGATGTTCGAATTGGCGAACAGGATGGTCAGGTCGTGCCCGGCCGCTCGCAGGATCCGCACGGGTTCGAGCGAGCACGGCCCGCAGCAGGCGTGCAGCAGCAATTTCATCGTTCGCCTCCGTCCAACAGCCATGACCAGGCGGGGACGATGCGGACGACGCCTTGGTCGGTTTGGACCGTCTCCTGCTCGTCCAACGTCACCACCCAGGACTCCTCTACGCCGTAAGCCGACATGGCCGCTTCCAGCGCCGCAAGCTCCCGCTTGCGCGTGGCGGGGTCGGCCAGGCTCGTGGAGGACTGCACCAGCCGGAAGGCGTCCTGCATAAGCGCGTCGCCCACCACGAAATCAACCTCGCGTCGCGTCGATCCTCGGTCCAGAAGAACCCGGGAGACGCTTCCTCGGCGCACGAGGTCGGCCTGGCGCCGAAGCGCCAGGTACACCGCCGTTTCAAGCCGCTGCTCCTCGTCGCGCGCCGCAGAGGGGGAGAACGCCATGAGCATGCCCGGGTCCACCGCGTACACCTTCGCCGGGGAGCGCGGGTTGTCCGCGAGCGCGCGCGAGAACTCGCGGACGGAAAACAGAAGGTACGACTCTTCGTAGTAGCCAAGAAGC
Source organism: Rubneribacter sp. (assembly GCF_965361815.1). Taxonomy (NCBI): domain Bacteria; kingdom Bacillati; phylum Actinomycetota; class Coriobacteriia; order Eggerthellales; family Eggerthellaceae; genus Rubneribacter; species Rubneribacter sp. The sequence continues at coordinate 11,175 of NZ_CBDTNW010000100.1, read as the reverse complement.
CTTGAGAGCGTCTCGCGGGACACCGACGAACCGAGGCTGCGGAATCTCCCATGGACCTTGTTGACCGACAGCTCCCGCGCCGAGGACGCCATGCACTGCGCAAGGAAGCTCGAGGCGGCGGAGAGGTTGGCCAGGCCGTACCGCTCGACCACGTCGTAGCTGACGGTGCGGTTCGCGTACTCCTGCAAAAGCAGCGCGCACTCCGAAAGCCCCCGGTCCTGCACGGGAACGAATCCCCCGCGCACCAGGTAGTCCGAGCAGGCGCTGCGCAGCAGCGCGCGCTCGCCCGCAGTGAGCGCGCCGGCCGCGAGCGCCTCGCGCGGAGGGATGTCGCCCCCGTGGAACCGCACGTACTCGGCGAAGCTCAAGGGGAAAAGCTCGTGGGGAAGCGCCCTTCCCCGAAACTCGCTGGCGATATCGAGCGAGAGCATCTTCGACGACGATCCCGTGACGTAGATCGTCGCCTTGGCCGTGTCGACCATGCGGCGCAGAAACAGCCCCCAATCGGGCACCTCCTGCACCTCGTCGAAGAAGAAGAACGCCCCCTCCTCCCTGGCGCGGGGGTTGAGGGCGTAGAACGTCTCGACCACCTCCGAGAGCAGGGAGGCGTCGTAGGGCTTGAGGCGCTCGTCCTCGAAGTTGAAGTACAGAAGGGACGCCTCCGGGTAGCCTGCGGACACGATGCGGCGCATCTCCTGGTACAGGCGGTAGGTTTTGCCGCAGCGCCGAACGCCGACGACGACGTTGACCAGGTTTCCCCGCGCCGGCGGTTGGATGCTGCCAAGGGACAGGTCGCGCTCGAAGGCCTCCGGAACGCCCTCTGAGAAGAACTCGCGTATCTTTTCGCCGATGATGGGGCGCATGCGCCTCCTCCGTCCATGCTACGGTTTCGACAAAATACTACATCTTGTCGTTCGAAGCGACAAGATGCATAAGCAACTTGTCGTTTGAGAAGGCAAGATCGTCATCGGATCGTCCGAAAGCCGTTGCGCGGACCGCGTTCGGAAGCGCGGATGCGGGGGTTTCGCCGGGGATTTCGCGCAGCGCCCCGAAGACGTGGCTTATACTACCATGCGAACCGAACCATCCGCACGAGCAAAAGGAGCCTTCGCATGCGCACGCCTTCCTACCGCGCCGTCTTCTTCGATCTGGACGGCACGCTGCTTCCCATGGAGATCGACGAGTTCATGCGCTCTTACTTCGGCGCCCTCGGCGCCTACGTCGCCCGCTTCGGCGTGCCGTTTGAGGCGTTCAAGGCGGGCATGCTGGCCGGCATCAAGAACATGGCCTCGCACGACGACGGCCGTCCCAACGACCAGGCGTTTTGGGAGGGCTTCTTCGCGCACGTGGACGCGGGCGCGTGCGATTGGGAGGAGGAGCTGGCAAGCTTTTACGAGCACGAGTTCGGCGCGCTCGGCCAGGGCGTGGCGCCGAACCCGGCGGCCGCGCGCGCCGTGGAGGCGCTGGCGGCCAAGGGCTATCCCCTTGTGCTGGCCACCATGCCGATGTTCCCCGAGCGCGCCGTGCGCTGGCGGCTTGCATGGGCCGGCGTCGATGCGGACCGGTTCGCGCGCATCACCACGTTCGACAACTCCACCAGCGTGAAGCCCAAGCCCGCCTACTACGCCGAAAGCTTGGCCGCGGCGGGCCTTGCGGGCGCCGACGTGCTCATGGTGGGGAACAACACGGTGGAGGACCTGGGCATCCGCGCGCTCGGAGCAGACGCGTTCCTCGTCACCGACTGCCTGCTCGACCCGACGGGCGGTTTCGACCTGGCCTCGGTGCGGCACGGCTCCTTGGAAAAGTTCGCGGACTGGGCGGAGGCCCTGCCTGTCTGCGAGCGCCCGGCCGAGGGCATCGAGCGGGGCTTGGTGGACGCCGCCGCGCGCGATCGGGTGCTCGCGGAGTGCCTGGACCCGGCTGCGGACGCGGCGGCATCGGGCGCGGGCTTCGTGGTCAACGGGGTGGAGGGCTGACATGGCGCTGTTCGACTGCACGGTGGAGGCCCGAAGCGGGCACGCCCGCGCGCTGGCCTACGAGACGGCGCACGGCGTCTTTCGCACGCCCCTGTTCATGCCCGTGGGCACGAGCGCCACGGTGAAGGGCGTCACCGCAGGCCAGCTACGCGATCTGAGCGCCCAGGTGGTGCTCGCCAACACCTACCACCTTTCGTTGCGCCCCGGCGCCGACGTGGTGGAGGCGGCCGGAGGCGTGCACCGCTTCATGAGCTACGACGGCCCCATGCTCACCGACTCGGGCGGTTTTCAGGTGTTCAGCCTGGCCGACACCTTGAAGCTCGACGCCGACGGCCTGACGTTCCGCTCCATCTACGACGGCGCGAAGATCCGCTGGACGCCCGAGGGCAACATGGCCATCCAAGAGCAGCTGGGCGCCGACATCGCCATGCAGCTCGACCAATGCACGCCGTATCCGGCCGACAGGGCGTTCGTCGCGCGCGCCGTGGACCTGTCGGCCAACTGGGCGTGCCGCTGCCTGGCGGCCCACAAGCGCCCCGATCAGACGCTCTTCGGCATCGTGCAGGGCGGCATGGAGCTGGATTTGCGCCTGGAGTCCGTCCGGCGCTTGCGCGAGATAGAAGACGAGAGCCTGCGCGCGGGCGGGCGGCGCTTCGGCGGCTTCGGCATCGGCGGCTACTCGGTGGGCGAGGAGCACGAGGTCATGTTCCAGACGCTCGGGCAGGTCGCCCGCGCCTGCCCCGAGGACCGGCCGCGCTACCTCATGGGCGTGGGCAACCCCACCACGCTCGTGCGCGCGGTGCGCGAGGGCGTGGACATGTTCGACTGCGTGCTGCCCACGCGCACGGCCCGCATGGGCACGGCGTTCAGCTCGACGGGACGCATGAACATGCGCAACGCCAAGTTCACGCGCGACTTCGGCCCGCTCGACCCCGCGTGCACGTGCCCCACCTGCCAAAACCACAGCCGCGCCTACATCCGCCACCTCGTGAAGCAAAACGAGATGCTCGGCGGCATCCTGCTTTCCATCCACAACCTGCACTACCTCATCGATCTTATGCGCCGCGCCCGCGAGGCCGTGCTGGCCGACGCCTACGAGGAGTTCTACGAAGCGTGGATGGCAAGCCCCGCCGCGAAGGACTACTAGCGTGACAGGGGAACGTGGCGTGACAGCGCGTGACAGGGGGACCGTGACAGGGGGACGGGGATAATGTCACCTTGTCATCGCGCCTGTAACGCACCATGCCTCGAAGGTGACATTATCCCCGTCCACCTGTCACGATCCCCGTCCCCCTGTCACGCTAGTCCCCCTGTCACGCTAGGGGCGGGGCGGCCGGCCGCGCCCGGGCGGGCGGAGGGGGAGTCCCGCCCGGGCGCGCGGCTTCCGCGTGCGAGATCCTCCTGCCCGCAGGGCGCGGCTCGCAGGCTATTTGCCCGCGCGCTCCTTCGCGGCGTTGGCGGCCAGGCGCGCGGAGACGATGGCCCAGCCCGCCGTGGAGCCCGGAGCCACGCCGGCGTCGTAGCAGTCGCCGTAGAAGCCGCTCGAGTCCATGCCGCACACGTAGAGGCCGCCGATGGGTTCGTCGTTCTCGTCCAGGGCCTCGGCCTTCGTGGACACCCTGATGCCGCCCACGGTGGTGAAGAACCCGTTGCCCACCTCGAAGGCGTAGAACGGACCCGTCTCGATGGGGACGAGGAAATCGGGGTTTTTCCCGAACTCGGTGTCCGTGCCTGCGGCGCACAAATCGTTGTAGCGCTTCACCGTGTCGGCAAGCGCCTGGGGGTCAAGCCCCGCGCTTTCGGCCAGCGCCTCGATGCTGTCCTCGATGAAGATGTGCTCGTTGCCTTGGTCGAGCATGCTCTGGATGTCGTCGGGCAGGGTGTCGTAAGGCGTGCCCGTGGGGGCGGCGGCGCCCACCTCCACCTGGGTGCCCTCGTTGGTGAACTTATCGATGATGGCCTGGTCCATGATGGTGAACACCGACTTCTGCCCCTTGTGGGCCATGCCGTTGAACGGGAAGTTGAGCGCGAACATGTCCTCGTTCACGTAGCGCTGGGCCTTCTCGTTCACCCACAGGACGGGCTGCAGCGAGCAGGCCGCCGACACGTGGCTGCCGTAGGTGCTGCCGATGAGGATGTTGCCGTAGAAGTTGGCCACTCCGGCGTCCCAGCACAGCGCGGCGCCCGCGTTGTGGGCCATGCGGATGCCGTCGCCGTCGTGGCCGGGCATGCCGGAGGCCACCACCTTGTCGGGGTCGACGCCGGCCAGCGCCTTGAGCATGGCCGGGTTGTTGCCGTAGCCGCCGGTGGCGATGATGACCGAGGAGCACTCCACCTTGATCACGCGGTCGTCCTCGTCCACGGCCAGCACGCCGACCACGTTCCCGTCCTCGATGACCAGGCGCTTCGCCGGCGTGTTGCAGCGGATGTCCACGTTGAGCTTCTCGGCCGCCGCCACCATGCTCTCCACGAACTGGGACCCCAGGCCCCGCGCCGGATCGCCGGCGTACTCGTGGCAGACCTGGTAGGAGGGGCCGAACGCGCGGACGCGCTGGAAGTTGCACTCCAGCGACTCCAGCCAGTCGATGGCATCGGCGCTGTTCTCCAGAAACGCCCGGTACAGGGCGTAGTCGGGGATCCAGTGGTGGTAGGCCATCAGGTCGGCTATGAGCTTGTCCTGATGGATCTCCACGCCCTCGGCCGCCTGCCAGTGCGTTCCGATGGCGGCCATGCCCTCGGTGCAGATGAACGACCCTCCCGGCGCGCCGTTCTTCTCCAGGCAGACCACCGACAGGCCGTTTTGGACGCTCTGCATGCTGGCGGCCAGGCCCGTGCCTCCGGCGCCCACCACGCACACGTCCACGTTGAGCACCTCCTGCGGCTCCCCAAGCTCCTCGGTGTCGGCCGCCCAGTCCTCGACCGCCGCCTGCGCCTCTTGGCCGGCGGTCGCGTCGGGCGCCTTTCCGCCTGCGCCGCCCGCGCCGCCTCCCGGCGAGCATGCGGCCAGCGCGCCTCCCGCCGCGCCCGCGGCGGCCGCCAGTCCCACGCCCTGCAGAAACGCTCGTCTCGACAATCCCCTTGCCTCCATGGTGTCCTCCCTGCTCTCGTGCCGCGTGCGCGGCTGGGTTCCGGACGGTCCTGCGCCGCCCTCGGGTCCGCATTGAAGCATGCGGGGCCTGCGTCGGAATCCCTCGTTTCGGCTGAACCGCGGGGTTCTGCGCTTTCGGATGACGGGCGGGCGCGCCTCCTGGCCGAAATCATCTGTTTCAGATGACATGCGGTGGCCGCTGCCAGCTTGCGCTCGGGCGGTTTCTCGGGTACGGTCGATCCGGGAGCGGCGCGCGGCGCGCCGGGTGAGGACGGGAGGGCGCATGGGCAAGGGAAGCGACGGAAGAGGGCGCGCCGGGAATCCGCGCGCCACGCTGCGGGAGGCCGCCGGGTTCGCGGGGTTCGTCCTGGCTGTGCCGTGGGTGCCGTGCGCGCGGTTTTTCATGGGGCGCTACGAGCTTGGGATGTTCGGGGATCCGGCGGCGAAAGACGCCCTGTTCCCCTTCCTGCTGTCGTTCGCCGCGCTGTTCACGGCGGCGCTGGCGGCGACGGTGCTGGTGCGGACGCGCTCGGAGGCGGCGGTTTTGCGCCCCTGCGCCCTGCTCGGCGTCGTCTTGTCCGCCGTGGGCGCGGTCCTGCTGGCGTCTTACGACGCGCAGGTCGAGGCGTCGGCGGCGCTCGGGGCGCTGCTGTGCTCGTGCTTCGGGGCGGCGTGGGGCTGTCTGGCGGGCGCTTGGCTGCGCGAGGCGTCGTCGTGGCCGGCGGGGCGCAGGATGCGCGCGATGGTCGCGGCGGCGGTGGCGGCGGGCGCGTTCCTCTCGCCGCTTCCCCATGAGGCGCTCGATGTCGCGGCGTTGGCGTGTACGGCGCTTTCCGCACTGTACCTCGCCTTCGCGGCAGGAGGCGCCGATTCTTGCCCGATCAGGGCCGACGCGCATGCGGAGGCGCGTCGCGATCCGCCTGCCCCCTCGCGCGACCTCGGCAGGGAGGCTCCCTTGTTCAAGCAGTGCGTCCGCCGTGCGACGCTTCGGGCCTTCGCCTCGCTGTTTCTCATAGGGCTTGCCTGGGCGACCATGGGGTATGTGTTCGCATCCACGGCGGGGCGGGGGACGGTTGCGCCGCTGACCTGGACGATGCCGTTTTTCGGGACGGCTGCGGCATGCGCGCTCCTCGCGGTCGGCTGGGCGCGGCGCCGCGAGGCGGACCTGTACGTGGCGCTGCGGCTGAGCTGCGTGACGGCCATACCCGCGTTCTTCCCCTTGAGCGGCGAGAGCGCCTACGCCCTCCAATTCGCGATAGCCTTCGTGACGCTGTCGGCGTTTTCGGTCGTGCCGTTGGCGGTCATGCTCGTGCTGGCCGAGGAGGGGGACCTGCGCGCCCTGGGGTCCTCCGGGGCGCTGAGGGGCGCGGCCGGCATCGGGTTCGGCGCGTGCGCGGGCCTGCTCTTCGCCCATTTCGTGGTGGCGCGCAGCCCCATAGGGGAGGAGATGGTCTACTTCGCCGGCCTCATGTCGCTTCTGTGCGCGTTTCTGGCCACGAACGCGCTGATCGTGCGGGAGCCGCTGGAGATGGCGAAGCTGGTTGCCGCGAGCAGGTTCCCGCTGCGGCTGGACATAGCGGAGCGCATGGGGAAGGAGGACGCCCTGTCCGAGGCGTGCAAGCGCCTTGCCTTGGAGAAGTGCCTCTCCGAGCGCGAGACGGAGGTGCTGACCATCCTGGCGCGCGGCAACAGCCTGCAGCGGGTGCAGGAGGACCTGTTCATCTCCGAGGGAACGGCGGCCACCCATCGCCGCCACATCTATAGGAAGTTGGACGTGCACTCCAAGCAGGAGCTTATAGATTTGGTGGATTCGCTGATGGGCGGAAGGCGGGGCGAGCGACCTTAGGGAAAAAGGCCGTCCTTTGGTTTCCACCTCGGCGTTTCCATCCCCCGTGATCCCCCGTGGTTCCCTTAGGTTTCCACCCGCAACCCGTTCTGGCGCGTTCTTCTGGGTTGTGGCAAAATAATCGGATTGCTGAGAGAAGCTCCGCAGGCCCTTGCGGCGTGCGGCTGCATACGGAAGTAGGGAGAACGTCACATGGCGTCAACGCGCAAGACGAAGAAGCGTGCGGGATCGAAGGACAGGCGCAACGTCTGGCTGCTCGTGGCCACCACCTTGCTGGTCATCGGGTCCATCATCATGTTCACGCCGCCCCAGGAAAAGATCAACCAGGGGCTTGACGTCCAGGGCGGTTTGTCGGTGGTGCTCACGGCCAAAGGCTCCGACGGCGCCGCGGTGAGCGCCGAGGACATGGAGAAGTCCCGCGCCATCATCGAGAGCCGCGTGAACGCGCTGGGCGCCTCGGAGGCCGTGGTGCAGGTGCAGGGCACCGACCAGATACTCGTGCAGATCCCCGGCCTCACGAACACCGAGGACGCGCTCGACACCATCGGCAAGACCGGCAAGCTGGAGTTCGCCCGCCTCGATTCGTTCACTGACCAGGACGTGGTCAGCAAGATCGAGCAGGGCCAGTACGCCGGCGAGGGCACGGTGACCGACGCCTTCGGCAACACCTTCCCCTCGGGCAAAGAAGAGCATCTCGCGGTGGAGGAGGGCACCTACACGCCGCTCGTCACCGGCTCGAACATCACGAGCGTGTCGGTGGGGCAGGCGTCCCAGACATCGACCGACTACGCGGTGAACCTGTCGCTGGACTCTGAGGGGACGGCCGCGTTCGCCCAGGCGACCGCCGATTTGGTGTCGACGAACGGCCAGATCGTCATCATCTTGGACGGAGAGGTCCAATCCGCCCCGGCCGTCCAGAACGAGATATCCAACGGGGACGTGTCCATAACGGGGGGCTACACGCTCGACGAGGCGAAGGCCATGCAAACCGTGCTGGAGAGCGGATCTTTGCCCGTGAGCTTCGAGTACGCCCAAAGCCAGGTGGTGGGTCCCACGCTCGGGCAGGACGCGCTCGCCTCGGGCGTGCTGGTGGCGCTCATCGGCCTGGCGGTGGTCATGCTGTACCTGCTGTTCTTCTACCGGGGGCTTGGCCTGGTCACGGCGGGCGCCATGGTGGTGTTCGCCGTGCTGTACCTGGGCATCTTGGCAACGCTTTCGCACTTCGGGCTGTTCAGCCTCTCGCTTGCGGGCATCGCCGGCATCGTGCTCACCATCGGCATGGCGGCCGACTCCTCCATCCTCACCATGGAGCGCTTCCGCGAGGAGATCCGCATGGGCCGCAGCGTGCGCGCGGCCTCCCTCACGGGCGTGCGGCACGCCATCGTCACCTCGGTGGACGCCGACCTGGTCACCCTTGTGTCGGCGCTGTCGCTGTTCTTCTTGGCCAGCGCCTCGGTCAAAGGCTTCGGGCTGACGCTGGCGCTGGGCATCGCGTGCGACATCCTCATGATGCTTTTGTTCAAGGCGCCGCTCATCCGCATCCTGGCGCCCAAGGTCATCGCGCGCCATCCGGGCTTCTGGGGCATCAGGGACAGCCAGGAGGCGGCGAAGGGCTACGAGGCGCTGGCCGCCGCCGAGGGCACGAGCGTGGCCGCGGCCGAGGCGGGCGAGGCCATCAACGCCGCCGAGTCGGCCGAGAAGGCGGCTTCCCGCGAAGGGGCCGCCGGCGCGGCCGCCGCGCAGGCGGCCCGCAAGCCGCGCGGCAAGTTCGTCAAGCGCGACATCAACTTCCTCGGCCATCGCAAGGTGTTCTTGGCGGTGGCGGCCGTGCTCGTGGCCGCGTCGTTGGCCGTCGTGGGCGTGCGCGGCCTCAACTTCGGCATCGAGTTCGTGGGCGGCACGTCGGTGGCGTTCCATGGCACGGGCGGCGTGGCCATCGAGCAGATGCGTTCGGCCTTCAACGACGCGGGCGAGCCCGACGCCGTCGTGCAGACCACGAACACCGACGGCGAGGAGGGCTTCCTCGTGCGCACCACCACCACGAGCGCCGAAGAGGCGGCGGCCCGGGCCAACCAGGTGGCCGGGGAGCTGGGGCTGTCCACCGACAGCTTCGAGGTGACCACCATCGGGCCGGACTGGGGCGCGAGCGTCATACAGTCCTCGCTCATAGCCTTCCTCGTGTCCATCGTGCTCATCATCGTCTACATCGCCATCCGCTTCGAGTACAAGATGGGCGTCACCGCCATCGTGGCGCTTCTGCACGATCTGGTGCTGGTCATGGGCATCTACGCGCTTGTGGGCCGCGAGGTGAACCCCAACACCATAGCCGCGCTGCTCACCATCTTGGGCTACTCGCTCTACGACACGGTGGTGGTGTTCCACCGCATCAACGACAACATGAAGTCCGACGACATCAGGTGCACGTTCATGACCATGGCGAACCACTCCGTCAACCAGGTGCTCGTGCGCACGCTCAACACCACGCTCACCTCGCTCATCCCGGTGCTCGCCATGCTGCTGTTCGGCGGCGAGACGCTCAAGGACTTCGCGTTCGCCATGGTGATAGGCCTGGTGTGCGGCTCCTACTCGTCCATCGCGGTGGCCACGCCGCTCTACGCCATGTGGAAGACCCGCGAGCCGCGCTATGCGAAGCTTGCGAAGAAGTTCGGCCCGGAGGTGGGCCGCTTCGAGTTCGGCAACCCGCGCGCGCTGGCTGCGGCGGGTGCGCAGGCGGCTGCACCCGCCGCGACGGCGGAGCGTTCGCGCAAGGCCAAGGGCAAGAAGCGCTCCGCCGCAAGGTAGGGGAGCGAAAAGACGATCGGAAGGAGACGCGTCATGCGCCAGGGAAGCGCCCCCAACTTCTGCCCCCCGGTGGAAGAGGGCATGACCATCACGTTCGAGGACGAGGCCGGCGAGCGCGTAAACCTCGAGTTCCTCGGTATCATCCTGCACAACGACCGCCGGTACGGCTTCTTCTTCCCCGTGAGCGAGGAGGAGCCCGCCGGCTCGTCGGGCGAGCTTGTGATCTTGGAGGCGACCGAGTTCGACGAGGACGGCCAGCCCGCCGGCTTCGAGCTTGTGCTCGACGAAGGCGTGGCGGCCGAGGTGTACGAGGACTTCCGCGAGGCGACGAAGGATCTGTACGACTTCTCCGATTGACAAGACGGGTCGGGCGGCCTGTGCGGGAGCGGCCGCCCGGCCCGGCCCGCGATACGGCCCCTAGCGGCCCAGCGGATCCCAGCCCGCGGGCGGCTCGACCCTCTTTGATTGGGCGATGGCGGCCAGGTAGGCCACCTCGTCGTGGATGGCCCGCTCAAGGCGGCAGACGTCCTCTTCCGTCTCGGCGAATTCGAAAATGCGGGCGGCGCTGTCCTTGATGGCCTCCATAAGCCCGTCGTAAGCGTTGGCGTCCATGCTCCTCAACCCCTTGCGATCGAAGGGGAGGGCGGCCCTCTCGCGAACCCCGATCCCTCTCTCCCCTTGTTTTATTGGCGGTCTGTAAACTATAGTTTACGACTTTCGTTCCGGCCGGCACTAGCCTTTAACCGGCATGGAGAATACTTCACTAAAAACGCAACTCGGCTCCAACATTGCGAGCCTGCGAGCCGAGCGAGGCCACTCGCAAGGCTCTTTCGCGTTGATGGTCGGCGTGAGCCGCCAGTACCTCATCGACATAGAGAACGGGCGCGCCAACCCGACGGTCGACGTGCTGGAGCGCATCGCGGCCGGCTTGGACGTTCAGGTGGCCCTGCTGTTCCGCATGCCGTAGCGGGTTGCGGGGGAGGATGCCTCTCGCTCGCGCTCGGTTGCGGCCTCTCCGCCGAACCGCCGTTGGCTTGGGACCGTGCGGAGCGGCCGCGCAGGACCCCGCGCCCGCTCCACCGTTAAACCGACGTTGGCACGAACTCCGCCGAAGGTGGTTCGGCGAAGGGCTATCCGCGAGTTGGTCACAAACCGCGCCCTGTGGCAATTTGGGCGGCCTATCCGGCGCGCCGGCGGGCCGTGCGATTCTCGCGACCTGGTGTTTCTCCGGGCACAAAGGAGGCGGAGGGCGGAAAGACGCTCCCGCGCGTGCCATAGGGTGCTGTTTGCGACCAACCTGCGGGCGCTCCCGCTGTTAAACCAGGATTGACATAGGCCAGGCCGGTTCGCCGGGCAAAGCCCCACCCGTCAGGCGAGGAGGGCCTTGCCCGGCGCCCGACCAGGGAAGGCCCGGCCCGAGATTCGGCAAACACCGGTTCGTGTCAACGGTGGTTCAACGGAGA
>NZ_CBDTNW010000099.1:0-6030 GCF_965361815.1 Rubneribacter sp. | reverse complement strand
CGTTCCGTCGCGCGCGTCCGGCTACCGCGCCGTCCCGGGAGGGCGGGCGCCTGGCGCGGCCTCCCGCTCGCCGCTTTCCTCGGTTCGCGTGGGGGACCTCGACCGCATCGAGCGCGCCCAGCGCGCGCAGCGCACCTACCGGCGCCGCCTGGTCCGCGTCGGCGCCGCCGCGCTGGTGCTGCTCGCGCTCGCCGTCGGCGGCGTCGCCGTGTACTTCTCCAGCCTGTTCACCATCGAGAGCGTGTCGGTCAAAGGGGTCGAGCACCTCACGGCGGAGGACATGCAGAACATGGCGGGCGTTCCCGCCGGCACCACGCTTCTGCGCGTGGATGCGGCCGGCATCAGGGACAACCTGCTGAAGAACGCCTGGGTGCAGGACGTGTCGGTCAACCGGGTGTTTCCCGACACGCTGGAGCTGGCCGTCACGGAGCGGACCATCGAGGCTGTGGTGGAGGTGCCCGCGGAAAACGCCGGGACCACCAACGTGTGGGCCATCGCCTCCGACGGCATGTGGCTCATGCCCATCCCCGACCAGGATTCCGAGGCCGGCCGCCGCACCAGCCCGAAGGTGTACGAGGACGCGGCGTCCGTGCTGCGCATCACCGATGTGCCCTACGGCACGAAGCCCGAGATAGGCGCGTACTGCACGGACGCCAACGTGAACAACGCCCTGGACATCGTGTCCGGCATGACCACCGAGCTGGCGGGCCGGGTGACCGCGGTCAAGGCCACGGAGACGGAGTCCACCACGCTCACTATCAAAGACGGGCCCGACATCGTGTTCGGCACCGCGGACGACATCCGCGAGAAGGAGCGCGTGTGCCTGGCCATCATGGAGGAGCATCCCGACGGCGTCTCCTACATCAACGTGCGCACGGTCGACCGCCCCACCTGGCGCGCCCTTTGAGGGGCGCGGTTGGACCGGTCGCCCTTCGCCTCCTTCCGCCGAATGTGGACGTGCGGTTTTCATTACCGCAGCGTAATTTGCAAAAGGTTGATCATCGTGTACAATAACCGCACGTGAAGGGTCCCCACGGGACGGAATCGCAGCATTCGAAATCGCAGCAGGTGTGGAGGAGACAATGCCTAACAATATGGGTGAGCACTTGGCGGTCATCAAGGTCGTCGGCGTTGGCGGCGGCGGCACGAACGCCGTGAACCGCATGGTCGAGGCGGGCGTGAGGGGTGTTGAGTTCATCGCCGTCAACACCGATCGGCAGGCACTGCTCATGTCGGACGCCGACAAGACGATCCACATTGGCGAGGAGCTGACGCGCGGCCTGGGCGCCGGCGCGAATCCCGAGGTGGGCTGCCAGGCGGCCGAGGAGAGCCGCGCGGAGATCCGCGAGGCGCTGGCCGAGGCGGACATGGTGTTCGTCACGGCGGGCGAGGGCGGCGGCACGGGCACGGGCGCCGCGCCCATCATCGCCGAGATCGCGCGCGAGGAGATAGGGGCGCTCACGGTGGGCATCGTCACCAAGCCCTTCTCGTTCGAAGGCCGCACGCGCCGCAACCAAGCCGAGCAGGGCATCGACCTTCTGTCCCAGAAGGTGGACACGCTCATCGTCATCCCGAACGACCGCCTGCTGGAGATCGTCGACAAGAAGACGAGCATGCTCGACGCCTTCCGCATCGCCGACGACACGCTGCGCCAGGGCATCCAGGGCGTCACCGACCTCATCACCGTTCCGGGCCTCATCAACCTCGACTTCGCGGACATCCGCACGGTCATGAAGGACGCGGGCACGGCCATGATGGGCATCGGCATCTCCTCCGGCGAGAACCGCGCCCTCGACGCCGCGCAGCAGGCCACGAACTCCAACCTGCTGGAGGCGTCCATCGCCGGCGCGTCGCGCGTGCTGTTCTCCATCGCCGGCGGTCCCGACCTCACGCTCACCGAGGTGGACGAGGCGGCCCGCACGGTGGAGGCGTGCGCCGACGAGAACGCCAACATCATCTACGGCCAGATCATCGACGAGGCCATGCAGGATCAGGTGCGCATCACGGTCATAGCCACCGGCTTCAAGATGGGGTCGGCCCAGCAGTCCTCCATGGACTTCTCGCGCAAGGACCTGTTCGCCTCCACGACCGCCTCCGAGCAGCCCTCCCTCGCCTCCTCGCCGGCGCCGTCGGCGTCGTACGCGAGCCGCGGCAACGGGGCCGCGTCGGGGCGTTTCGCCGACGAGGACTACATCCCCGACTTCCTGAAACGCCAGCGCTAGAAGGCGGCCGTTCCATGGCCGCGCCGCAGAGCCTACCCGCACCGCGTTTGACGAAGCGCTCCTTCGGCGCGCTCGGCATTCCCGCGCTCACCGACGACGCGCTGTTCGAGCGCACGGGCGTGCGCGTGGCGTTCACCGGGCGGGAAGGGGGAGCGAGCACGGGTCCGTACGCGTCGCTCAACCTGGGGTCGCATGTGGGCGACGATGCGGCGGCCGTGGCCGAGAACCGCTCGCGCCTGCTTGCGGCCCTTGGGACCCAGGGTGCGCAGGTGATCGTGCCGAATCAGGTGCATGGCGACGAGGTTGTGCTCGTCGGCTCCCCGCAGGAGGCGGATGAGGCGCGCCGTCGGGCGCGCGAGGGCGCGGACGCGCTCGTCGTGGGCGCCGCCGGCGTGGCGGCGCTGCTGTGCTTCGCGGATTGCGTGCCCGTGGTGGCGGTGTCGCCCTCCGGCCGGTTCGCCGTGGCGCACGCCGGATGGCGGGGCGTGATGAACGGCGTCGCCGCCAAGGCGGTGCGCCTGCTTGCGGACGCCGACGAAGAGCTGTTAGGCCCGCGGGCCGTCGCCACCTACAACGTGTACGTGGGGCCGCATATCCGCGGCTGCTGCTTTGAGACGGGGGCGGACGTGCGCGAAGCGTTCGCTCGGCGCTACGGTGCCTCGTGCCTGACGGCGGAGGGCAACGTGAGCTTGCTCGCCGCCCTGACGACGTGCCTGGCCGAGGCGGGCGTCGACCGGGCGCGCCTGGTTGATGCGGGCGTGTGCACGATGGACGAGTCCGAGCGGTACTTCTCCTACCGCGCCTCCGGCGGCACGTGCGGCCGCCAAGGCGCCATCGCGTTCAGGGAGGCAAGGTGACCATGGGGTTTTCAGATCGCTACGAAAGCGTGCTCGCGGAAGTGGCCGCATGCTGCCGTCTGGCGGGGCGCGACCCGCGCGAGGTGCGTGTGGTGGCCGTGTCCAAAACGGTGGGCCTGCCCGAGGTGGGGCGGGCCGTGCGGGCGGGCGCCCTCGACTTCGGGGAGAACCGGCCCGACATGCTGATGGAGAAGGCGCGGGCCTTTCCGGAGGCGCGCTGGCATTTCATAGGCAACGTCCAGTCCCGCAGGATCCCCGACATAGTCGCCCACGCCTGCTTGGTGCACTCTCTGTGTCGGGAGCGCCATCTGCCCAAGGTGGACGCCGCCGCGCGCAAGCTTGGCAAGGTGCAGGACGTTTTGCTGGAAGTGAACGTGTCGGGCGAGGAGAGCAAAAGCGGGTTTGAACCCGCCGAGGTCGCTGACGTGCTGGCGCGTTGCTCGGAGTTGTCGTTCGTGCGCGTGCGCGGGCTTATGACCATGGCCGCGCAGGGAGACCTCGCCGCGGCGCGGGAATGCTTCGAGGGGCTTGCCGGTCTGCGCGATGACCTGCGCAGGCGCATGGGCGCCGACAGGGCGGCCGCATTCGATGAACTTTCTATGGGCATGAGCGAGGATTGGCGCGAGGCCGTTGGCGCAGGCGCTACCATAGTGCGCATAGGTCGGGCTTTGTTCGACGAGCAGTTCGGCGCAACGCGCGCGTGAGGGCGCGGCGCGCACCGTGCATATCGCAGCGACGGCGCGACCGTCGAAAGAAACGGAGCAGGTGAACGGTATGGAGTTGCCAAAGATCAAAAGGTCCGGTGCCGCAGGGATGCTCGACGGCATCAAGTCGAAGCTCGGCTTCGCCGACGCGGGGCAGGGCTACGACGACGGCTACTACGACAGAGGGTACGACGACCGCAGCTTTCAGGACGAGTTCGGCGACGAGCGCGATGCGGAGGAGTTCGGCGAATACGGCCCCGGTTATCGTGAGGACGACGTCGCCGCAGACGAGGGTGCCGGCTCGGGCTACGACCGCTACGCCCCGGTGACCACAAGACCCGTTCGCACCGGCCGCTCTGCGGCGCGGTCGGCGGGCGGCACTCCCCCCAAGCTCGTCTCCATCGACGACGTGCGCGCCCGCACGCAGGTTCCCGAGAGCCTCACCCGCGATCCGCTCCCGCCGCGCCGCGTGAGCGCGCCGTCGTCGGCGTCCTACCGGGCGGAGCGGACGATGGTGGCCGCCGACGCCCCGGCTCCCGCGAACACGCCGAACGCCCGGGCGGCCGCGGCCCAGGGTCGCGAGCGGTCGGAGAGCCTGAACGCGCTGTTCACTTCCACGACGCCCGATCCCGCGAGCGCGGCCTCGCCTGCGGCTTCGGGCGCCGCCGCCTCGCCTGCGGCCCTTTCGGGCGCCGCGGCGCCCGCGTCCTCGCCGCGCACGGCGCCCGCGCGCGCCATCACGCTGCTGCGGCCGTCTGCCTACGGGGACATGGAGCGCGTGGCCCCGGCCCTCAAAAACGGCGACGCCGTGGTGCTGGCGCTGCATGCCACGCCCGAAGGCTTGGCCAAGCGCGTCCTCGACTTCTCCTTCGGCGTTTCAAGCGCGCTCGATGCGACCGTTGACTGCGTTGCCGACAAAGTGTTCGCCATCACCTGCGGCACCGCCCTTTCGGAGGCCGAGAAGGCCGCGCTGCGCGGCCAAGGGGTGCTGTAGATGGCCGGCGCCCGCTTGATGAAGGAGTTTTCCGCATGCTCAGCCTGAAGTACCTCCTTGTGTCGCTTGCCGACGCGTACAGCATGGTCATCTTCGTGTACGTGCTCATGTCGTGGCTGCCTGTCAACCGCGGCATCCTCGCCGACATCTACAACGTGCTGGGCAAGGTGTGCGACCCGTATCTTAACCTGTTCAAAAAGCTGATACCTCCGCTTGGAGGTATGGTGGACGTTACACCCATTGTGGCCTTGCTTGTATTACAATTAGCCACACGTGTAGTGATTGGCTTGCTCTAGGCGTAGAATCGCACCTGTCTGCAGGTTGCGTTACCGGATGAAGGGAATGACAGATGGCTATCACCTCGGCTGAGATCCACAACCAGAGCTTCTCGATCGACCGCAAGGGCTACGACGTCGATGAGGTGGACGTGTTCCTTGAGCACGTCGCCGACGAGATCGACGGCTTGAACGCGCAGATAGCGCAGCTTGAGAACCAGATGGGCGATCGCGGTTTCGGCGGCAAGTTCGACGGGTTCGACACGCCGGCCCGTCCCCTTGAGGCCCCTGCCGTCGACGACGCGGCGCTGGCCGAGAAGGACGCGCGCATCGCCGACCTCGAGCGCCAGCTGGAGGCGAAGAAGGCCGACGACAACGCCATCGCGCAGGCGCTCATCATCGCGCAGCGCTCCGCCGACGAGATCATCGCCAACGCCAACGCCCAGTCCGCCGCCACCATCAAGGACGCGGAGGAGGAGGCCCAGCGCATCGTCGACAAGGCCGAGGGCGAGAGGCAGAAGGTGCTCGACGCCATCAAGAAGCTCGAGGACGACCGCGAGGACGCCCGCGAGGAGTACCGGGACCTGCTGACGGACTTCATCAGCGACGCCACGCGCAAGCTGGCCGAAATAGGCGAATCGGCGCCGGTCCCGTCTGCGGCTAGCCTGCACGCCCGTTCGGCCTCCGACGCCGCGTCCACGGGTTCCGCGCCGTCTGTCCAGGCGCCCATCAACCGCGACGGGGCGGGGGCTTACGCCACGCCGCAGTCCGTGACGGGCGCCGTGGTGGCGCCTGCCACGCCGCGCCCCTCCGCTGTGGAGAAGGACCTCTCCGGCTTCGGCGACGCCGACGACGCCTTCGAGTTCGAAGAGATCGACTAGCCGGCTCGGGCGGCTTGCCGGTCGCCCGAGCCGATCAACGCCGCGGGCCGGCCCCTGAACCACAGGTCGCGCTCTCTCTCCTCCTCTCTTTTTTTTC